>CAIMVD010000001.1 GCA_903844815.1 uncultured Bacteroidota bacterium
ACTGTTTCTAATCCTATTCCAGCCGAGGCTCCGATGATTGTTATATTCATTTTGCTTTTTTATTGATTTCTGTTTTGAGCTGATCGCAAAAGTTCCGGCCATTGAGCCAGTGCCGACATTTTCACCATTCATGTTCGGAATACGATTAATTAAATGTATACAAAAAACGTCGTTTTAAGAATTGGCACACAACGTTGCGCAGCTACCCGCTGATAGGGGCGGATTAAGAAAGATACCTGCGAATCGTTATATTTTAGCATTAGATTATTTTATCCCGCGAACAGCAAACCCCCTATTTGCGGGTAGGTTCTGTTTATTACCGTGCGTTATTTCTTTTATTAATTAGGTTTACAATAATTTTCACAATCGTATCTTTTTCATCCGGCCTACTCACTGCAATCATTAAAGTTAAAGCAACAAGTGCATTATCAGCAATTCGTTTTTGCCTGTAATCATCATAAAGAATTCCATTTCTTTCCATAAAGTATAAAAAAAGAAAAGCAGCAATTCGTTTATTACCATCGGTAAATGAGTGATTTTTTGTCACAAAATAGAGTAGGTTAGCAGCTTTTTCTTCAATACTTGGATATAAATCAGTACCATCAAATGTTTGGTAAATCGTTGCAATAGAGCTTTTGAAGGATTCATCTTTTTCCCTTCCGAAAAGTTCACTATTTCCATGTTTTTTCTTAACTATCTGAATTTGCTTTATTGCTTCATCGTAGGTAAGTTGAAATGTTTCTTTGCCAGATGTTTCTTGAATTTTCAGACTTTGATAGTCATATTGATCGAGTATTTCCAAAGCATAAGAGTAATCGGATATAATATTAAGCAATCCGACACTTTCCTCACCTGATAATTCTTTCTGATTTACAACCTTTCCGAGTATTTTAATGGATTTCTGCAGATCTTTTAGTAATTCATTTTCCTTGGCTAGCCTTTTTTCATTTAATGAGAATCCTTGAATTAAGTAATCTTTTAAAATTTTGTTGGCCCAAATCCTAAATTCGGTTCCTCTTTTTGAATTTACACGATATCCAACAGCAATAATGATATCAAGATTATAAAACTTAATTTTTCTTTTTATTTCTCTGTTACCTTCTAATTGAACTTGTGTAATTTTTGCACAAGTTGATATCTCTTCTAATTCCTCTGATTTATAAATATTTGAAATATGGCGATTAAGCGATGTTCTATCTGTCTCAAATAATGATTCAAGTTGATATTGATTAAGCCAAACTGTTTGGTCTTCAAGCTTAACTTCAATTTCTGTTTTCCCATCTTTTGAAGTGAAGATTTGAATTTCTGATTTATTCATTTAGTTTTTTATCTAAAACTACGAAAATTGTTTAATTCTTGAATTATAATGCACGGTAACGGTTGCAGATAGGCCCAGTGCGGGCTTAAAGCGCATCATTGTCTTAACACCAAAAATTTAATTAAAGAAAAAGACTTTACCAAAACAATAAAGCTGCCCGCATTGGGCTTAGCTGTTGTTACCAACCTTACGGATTCTATCGAGTCAGTTGATAATCGCTTATAAGCAATTCAGGAGAAAGGTTTAATCTTGTGGTCAATTTGCGGATCATTTCAACTGTCAATTTTCTTTTTCGGTTAAGGATCTCAGAAACTCTACTTTTACCGCCTATTTCATTGATTAAATCAATTTGTTTTAACTGCATTTCTTCCATTCTGATTTTTATAGCTTCAATTGGATCTGGAGCTTCAATAGGAAAATGCTTTTTTTCATATTCATCAATCATTAAACCTAGAACATCGGCTTCATCGCTTTCAGGTGAACCAATCTTTGCATCAAAAATGACTTCGAGTCTGCTTAATGCCTCTTGGTAATCAGTTTTGGATTTAATAGGATTTATGTTCATGTTCTTAATGTTTAAACAATGTTGGCATCAATTTTATCGTATTCTTCATGCGTCCCAATGAATCTGATAAAGATCCATTGTTTCTCAAAATTAAATTTAGCTACCAATCTGTAAGAATTACCTTTAATGTTAAAGACAATTCTACTATTTTTTAGAATACTTGCGCTTGAATAAGTCATCTTGATATCACTGGGAGTCTTCCAATCAGAATTCATTGCTGTATCATACCAAGTCTTTAAATATTGCTCAGAACTCGGATGTTTCTCCCAATATTCTCTTAATGTGCCTTTCGAAAATATTCGCTTCATTTTATATTTTGAATGATGCAAAGATAAAAAATAATTCTCAATTTGGGAACTTTGTCATCAAGAATGTCTTTTTTAGTATGGTTGGTAACGTTCCGGCCATAGAGCCAGTGCCGACAGTTTTAAGATAAAAGGTTCGTTTTTCTAAAAATGTCATTTAAACAAAAGGCGTTGAAACTAACGAATAGCAAGGAATTGGCTTAATGGCCTGTTAGCAAACGTGGTTAATATTTATTCTTTTTTGGACCTTGACGATTGTCAAAAAAATTCAAAAGAATTATCTTATTTCCAGATTTACTCGGGCGTTACGAGAGTCTCAGTATAGATGTGGGCAACGGTTGGGATACTGATGTCATCAACACTTTTATCGGCAAGT
>CAIMVD010000002.1 GCA_903844815.1 uncultured Bacteroidota bacterium
CGGTTATAAATGGCTTCTCCGCTACAACCGGAATACCAATTATAAATGGATTCTCCATTACCAACGGAATACCTGTTTTAAATGGATTCTCCATTACCAACGGAATACCAATTACAAATGGATCCTCACTTACCAGCGGAATTCCGATAATAAACGGGTTGCTGAAAATTAATAGCAGTACTATAAATGAAACCAGCAACAGCGGTTCAATATTCATCTACGACTCACTCGATTTTGCTCAGAAAAATAATATCAGTTTCAAGCCAATCGCTGCTATTACGGGCACCAATACAGGAACTCACTGGATAATCCCCGGATCATTTCTTTCAGAGAATTTCAATGTCACCTATGGCCCCGGCATACTTACAATAGAACAAGCGCCTTTGTCCATTTCGATTGATAATTCTACAAAAATTTACGGATCGAAGGACCCTGAATTAACCTATAAGACAACTGAAGGGCATCTCTTTGGCGCTGATTCAATCACAGGAAACCCCGTAAGAGTATCCGGGGAAAAGGCAGGTTCATACAGAATTATGAAAGGAACTATTTCAGCAGGACCTGACTACACGACCAGCATTGATAGAGGAACCCTTTCCATAAGAAAAGCAAATTTGACTGTTGCCGCCTCAACCCAGGCTATTCTGGCGGGCGATAACATTCCTGCAATAACCTTTACTTTTGCCGGCTGGCAATTTTCAGATACTCCTGAAAAAGTATTTGGAACAGATGGGCCTTCATACACTGTTTCACCTGTATATACTCATGACGCCGGTACTTATATAATCAAGCCATCGGACTCGCCGGCTAACTACTTTATTACAGCTGTTCCCGGGTACCTTTATGTAAATCCGGCAGGAAGCAAGGCAAAAAGCATTGACCCGGCCTTATCCTGCGTGGAAAAACTGGTAATCCCTGTTTCAGGTTATTCTTACATTGCCCACTTCGTCTACTATAACACAAACTATACCGACTTGTACATTCCGGCCGGGAACAATAATTATGTTTCCGGAAAAGGGAAGTTCAGCCCCGTCAATCAGCCAAGCCTGTTCACACATGCCGGTGGTACATTTGATATTCTTTTCGACGGCACCTCAATAACGTGGAATATAACTTCGATAAAATACGGCAAGACCGTTACTGAGAAAGCATCTGCAAGTTCCGCATCAACTATATGTAAAACTTCAGCAAAAGATGCGGTAATCTCCGATGAAACAGAAACGGAAACAGACCTGAACCCAGTAGCCTACCCTAACCCTGCTACCGATAAGGTCACAATTCATTATGAAGAGATAACAGAACATTCATCGATAACTATAACCGATATGAAAGGAAGCTCATATCCTGCATCAATACTTACCATTTCGGATGATCGGCTGGAACTTGATACCAGAAATCTCCCGTCGGGATTATACATAATAGGTATCTTTGAGGGTACAAAACATAAACAATTCACGATAGTTATAAAATAATGGATGAATCCTAACTGAACTTACTCTGCGCTTTCTTTCTACGCCTTAATACAGAGGGTATTTGACCGGATTATAAAAAAATCAGCACCGGCTTGCCGGGAATATTTAGTTAAAACAAAGAGCGATTCAATGGCAGATCAGAAAATAAAATTTGATAAAGCGATGAACGAATGGATGGGAAAAAACAGGCAGACAGATGACATTTCTGTTATCGGATTCAGGACCAATTACTGGCTAAAATATTTGATTCTGAACCACTCTCAATATTGTATCATTTCATCCTAAAAATGTAAAAACCACCGCTTTTATTGACAAAATAAGCCTCATTTTGACTAACAGCTAAATTTTATTGACCATTATTTAGGAATATGGCTTTTTAGTAAAGAGGAAATTTTGCACAGACAGATTTAATATCTATTTTTGTTGCGGGGAATACCGTATCGAAAGGTACAAACGTTTTTAACAATAAAGAGGAGGAGATATGAAATCATTAATTTTGAAACTCGTTAACGGGATAGGTGGAGCAATTTACCAGAAGGGAATACTCTTATCAGTCCTGTTTGTAAATCTCACAATTGCGGTTGCTTTCGGGCAGACCGGTAAAGAAGTTGAGATAACTCTGGAAGGTATTGAATCGCTTGGCAACGGCAAATATGCCGCTCACTTTAGCTATAATAACCCAAATACTACTGATATAGCTATTTCGGATACAAGTAGTTCTATTTCCGTCAGTGACCAGCTGACGAAAAAAATCAAAGCAAAGAAAAGCAAGTCGCTTACCAAATTCAAAGCAGGGAAACAGGCCTTTGCCTTTGATAAAGAGTTTTCGGGCGATGAAGAAGTTTCCTGGACAATTGTTTTGCCAAACGGCGTAACAAAAAAAGTTTCTGCAAGCAAAGACTCAAAAAAGTGTACAATACTCCCCTCCTATACTCCACCTTCAAACGGCAAGCATGCGATCTCAATACTTGGTCCTGAGCTTGCGTCACTTTTTGAAAGCTTTTCAGCCACCGGCGCCTTAGGCTCGAAGTCTGTTTTCATTATCCGCGACTCAAAGGTTCTGATTGAGATAAAATCAACAACCGGCAACTTTGACAAATTACTTGACAAACTAATTACCAAAACAGGTTTTACTTCAGAATCTTCTTTGCCGGGTAACAATCTGATTACCGGCTGGATCCCCATAATCAATCTTATGAGCATCCAGGATTATGCAAAATACGTCGAATATGTCAGACCTGTATTCCCATCAATCATCAACAATTCCGGCCGTGCACTTAACCTCGGAGATTACTCGTTGCACTCTGATGTTGCCAGGAAAGGATACGGAATAACAGGAAAAGGTGTCAAGGTCGGTGTACTTTCCGACAGTTACGATTCTAAAGGATTATCTGGCAACGATGTTATCAACGGAGATCTTCCCGGGGCAGGGAACATTGACGGGAACCTTCAGAATGTTGAAATCGTTAAGGAGTTTCCCTATACATCTTCCTCTCTGATTGATGAGGGTCGCGGAATGCTTCAGATAGTTCATGACATAGCACCAGGGGCTAATCTCGCCTTCAGGACCGGTTTTGTAAGCCCTGTCGATATGGCCGCTGGAATCATTGAACTGGCCGACAATGGGTGTGATATTATAATCGACGACATAACTCATATAACAGAGCCTTTTTTCAGCGACGGTATAGTCTCACAGGCTGTCAATACTGTTGCAACCAAAGGTGTATCCTATTTTTCTGCTGCAGGAAACTATGGAAAAAAATCATATTCAGCAGCTTTTATTCCTTCGAAAATTACCTTGCCTGCAGGCATTACAGGTACGGCCCATGATTTCGGAAGCGGTGATATCTTCCAGAACGTCACTTTAAAAGATGGAAATTATTTAATCGTAATGCAGTGGGTAGATGCCGTAAATGCGAAAAACGATTTCGATATCTATCTTTCAAGTGAAGATGGCACAAGCTACCTTGGATACAACAGAAATAATATTGGCTCTCAGCCAATTGAGATATTGCCTTTTACCGTGAAAAACGGAGGCACAAATACAAACATTATGATTACCAGGACATCCGGGAGTGATAATCCGGTTGTAAAATATATTGTTTTCAAGGGCGATATAGTGATAAACGAGTATTTTTCAGGCAATTCCACAATTGTTGGCCAGGCTAACTCTCTTGGCGCAATAACTGTAGGTGCAGTGAAATATGACAATACTCCCTATTACGGGGTCCCCGTTCCGACGATAGCCTCTTTTTCTTCTATCGGAGGAACAATGGTTAATGGCACAGTCAGACAGAAACCCGACATTACTGCTCCCAACGGAGTAAATACAACTGTTAAGCTAAGTCCGAACGATCTCGATGGCGATGGTAATTTCGATTTTTTCGGCACTTCAGCATCTTCATCTCATGCAGCTGCAGTTGCCGCACTTCTGAAGGAAGCCAAAACGACATTTTCAAATGAAACATTAAATCCGGAACAGACTCGAAAACTGCTTCTGTCTACTGCATTAGATATGGATGAGACCGGATTTGACATGAACACCGGTTACGGTTTCATTCAGGCCGATGCTGCCATAGCAACTTTTGCTGCTCCAAAACCTGAGATTGGCGAACTGATTTTATCACTTGGATCAATCCCCGGGAAATCAACTATCAGGATAACTGTCAAGGGAAACAACTTCATCGCAGAGACCAGCATAACGATGAATAAGGAAGTTCTTAAAACAACCTTTGTAAGCGCCACTGAAGTTATTGCTACAATACCTGTATTTTCAGGCGACCCTGCAATTCAGGCCTACAATCCGCCGATATCCTCAAGTAAGCTTGACGGTGGCTACTCCAATTCATTTTATTTCTCCAGACCATACAAGGACACACTAACATTTGTTGCTGAAAATGCTGCGAAAAAATACGGGGAGCCTGTACCATCATTCACATATACAATCACAATGGCAGGCCTTCCTTTTAACACTAAAGAGCTTACGCCTGAAGAACTTGCAAGGATTTCTGATGTTCACTTCATAACTACAGGTTCTCCAACCAGCACAGGTGGCGGTTATATAATCCGACCATATTTTGAACCGGCACTGGGATCAATTACCGATAAGAAAAATCCTTTATATGCTGTCGACAGCACTTTGCTCGGAAAATTCAAGGTTTTGTTCAATGATGGAACACTTACTGTGGAGAGAATACCTCTTAAGATTACGCCAAATAATCTCACAAAAACCTATGGACAAACCCTTACCTCCTCAGAGATCTCATACAATTATGAGCTCGACATAACAGGATTGAAAATTACCGAAGAGGAGAAAAAAATAATGCTTGAGGCAGCTAAAGCAGAACACATGGCGTCGCTGGCCGACGGAGTTCTTCTCATCGACGGAACTACCATATTCTCAGGCATTCCGATAATTAATGGAATACCAATCATCAATGGAATACCGATCATTAATGGTACGGCCATTGTGAACGGCCAGGAGGTTAAAGTTGTAAATGGCCAGACTTTCATTAACGGGATACCAATCATTAATGGAATTCCGATTATAAACGGCATTCCGATTATAAACGGGTACCCGATAGTCAATCCTGCCGACATTATCTCAGCACAAGCCCTCTTCAACGGCATAATCATCGAAATTGTCAAGGGAATTGTTGTGAAGGTAGGTGATCTGACTTTGCCAAATGGTATTCCAATTATTAACGGCATACCAATAATAAATGGAACCGCTTTAATCGACAATATTCAGGTTAAGGTAGAAAACGGCGTTACATTTGTCAATAATATAGCAGTAACATCCCTTAATACAATTGTTAACGGGATCCCGATCATTAACGGAATACCAATCATCAACTCGATGTATGTTGTTGATGGTATCGGAATGTTCAACGGTCTTGAAATACAAATCACGAACGGCATTCCGATAATCAACGGAATTCCAATCATTAATGGTATTCCGATCATAAACGGGATTCCGATAATTAACGGTATTCCAATAATTAATGGTATTCCGATAATAAACGGGATTCCGATTATTAATGGCATTCCGATAATTAACGGAGTATCCCTGACAAACTCTTTAAATGAAAATGAATTTGTCAGCCTTGAAAACATGAGCATGATGGCAAGCGAAACTGCCCTAGCGAATTCATTGTCGACGGTGAACGGAATTCCGATAATAAATGGCATTCCAATAATAAACGGAATCTCCGGAAACATACCCGATGAATCACTTATAACGGCAGTAAATCATCAGCAGCCTGACGGAACCGTCACCGATGATCAGGGGAATATTCTGGCCAATGGCATTCCGATTATTAACGGAGTTGCACTCATCAGTGGAATTCCAATTATAAACGGTATTCCGATAATTAACGGTATTCCTATTATCAACGGGATTCCTATTATCAACGGGATTCCTATCATAAACGGAAAAACTAAAACCAGCGGAATTCCAATAGTAATTGGAGCTACTTCCACCGATGAAATTCCAATAATCAATGGGTCTACTCTTATCAGCGAAACAACAGGTACTTCTAATGGAACATTAATAAGCGAGAGTGCTGTGGTGAACGGAATACCGATTATTAACAGTAATACTATTAATGCGAGCAGCAATGCCGGTTTAATATTCATTTACGATGCGCTTGATTTTGCCGAGCAACAGAATCTCAGTTTTAAACCAATAGCCGCAGTTACCGGAAGCAATGCAGGAACCCATTGGATAATACCGGGATCATATCTTTCAGAAAACTATAATGTATCCTACGGTTTGGGCATACTTACTGTAGAGAAAGCGCCTCTGACTGTCACAGTTGCCAGTACTGCAAAAATCTACGGATCTAAAGACCCTGAGTTTACCTACAAGGTAACATCAGGTCAGCTTTTCGGCGCCGATGCAATTTCAGGAAATCCTGTCAGGGCAGCTGGAGAAAAAGCAGGATCATACAAGATTGAAGCAGGCACTATTACAGCCGGTCTCGATTACAAAACAACGGTTGTAACAGGAACCCTTACAATACAGAAAGCGCCTCTGACGGTAACGGCATCAACCCAGGCTATAATAGCAGGAGCAGCCCTTCCAAAGTTTACTTTTGCTTATTCACGCTTCCAGTTTACCGATACTCCTGAAAGCGTCTTTGGCACAGCAGGTCCTTCATATACAGTTTCACCTTCATATAAAGGCCTTGCAGGTACTTATACGATCACTCCTTATGGATCTCCTGCAAACTATATAATAACATCAATTCCCGGTTATCTTTATGTTAACCCGACAGGTTCTAAGTCAAGATGTATTGTTCCGGTATTTTCGTGCATTGAAAAACTTGTAGTACCAATATCAGGTTTTTACTATATTGCCCATTTCAATTATTCCAATAGCAATGCTACTGATGTCTATATTCCGGTAGGAAAGAGTAATATTGTAACTGGAAAAGGCAAGTTCAGTCCGATGACTCAGCCAAGTCTTTTCAAAACAACTGGCGGATCAATGGATGTCCTTTTCGACGGAACTTCGATATCATGGAGCATAACAAGCCTTAGTGTCGGTAAAATAGTTACTATGACAGCTACAGCAAGCTCCACTTCATCGATATGCAAGACCACTATTAAAGCTATGGCATCACCTGAATCTGAAGAGACCGATGTGGTTCCTGTAGCTTACCCGAACCCTGCTACCGACAAGGTTACTATCGATGCTGAAGAGATTACTGAAAATTCAGTGATTTCAATAACCGATATGAAAGGAAGCACATATCCTGTATCAATACTTTCTATTTCTGATGATCATCTGGAGCTTGATACCAGAAATCTCTCTTCGGGAGTATATATTATTGGTATCCTTGATGGTACAAAATATAAGCAGTTTACCATAGTAGTAAAATAGACTATGGATAAACCCTGAACCATCAATAAAAAATAAGTTTATGAGGGAAAATCTTTTCCCTCATTTCTTATTTTAAACATTTGAATATGAAAAATGAATTTGGGAATTTTATTATTAACTTGTAACTCAATTTTTACGCACACTACCCTGCAGAAAAGACAATGAAGCAATTCATCACAATACTATTAACTTTTACTTTTTCTGTACTGTATTTACCCTGTTATTCACAGCAAAAAACTCTCAGGGAGATGAGAGAAAATGTGAATAACATGAAGGATGATACGGTTAAAGTTAAGATATTGCTCGATATTTGCGACAGTATGTACAAGCCTAAACCTTTGGAAACCATTGAGTATGCCATAAAAGCACTCGGGATTTCCGAAAAACTTCAATACACAACAGGGGGAGCTTATGCCTATAAATATATCGGCATGGGTTATTTTCAACTGTCCGATTATGTAAAGGCAATAGAATATTTTCAGTTCTCTCTTGATGTCTTTGAATCCATCAAGTATAAAAAAGGCATTTCAAATATGCTGAACAGCCTTGGAGTTACATACAGCATGCAAAAAATGCATTCCAAGGCTCTTGAGCTATACCTTAAATCGTTAAGGATTGCCGAGGAAATAAATGATCCTCTCCGTTATGTGACAGCGCTTATAAACGTAGGATACATTTACTCCGAAATGGCAATAGTCGATAAAGCAAAAGAGTACTACGACAATGCACTCATTATTGCCGAGGAAAAAAACTTTATGCAGGCAATAGGTACATTGGCCGTTAACCTGGGAGATCTTCTGTATGATAAGGGTTCATACAAAGAAGCATTGAATAATTATGAAAAATCGCTTAAGGTATTCCGCAAGACAAATACAGGTGACATATCTTATTCCCTGTTAAGTATCGGAAAAATATATGCAAGAATTGGTGAATATGATAAGGCGATCACCTACCAGGAAGAAGCATACAAAATAGCGAGCGAAAGACATGAGAAAACACGGATGGCCGAGGCATTGATAGGACTTGCCAATACTTATCTTAAAAAAGGTGAAATCCGGAATGCCCTTGATTATTTCAAAAAAGCAGAATTTTATTCAATTGAGATAGGCGCCATTAAAGAACTCAGAGATGCCTATGATGGCATGGCAAAAGCCTATGCAAAAAGAACCGATTTCTATAATGCTTATCAATACCAGAGAAAGGAATCCATTATCAAAGACAGCCTGTTCACCAAGTCAACCATTTCACAGGTAAATCAGTTCAAGGTCCAGATCGAAATTGACTCCATGCTAAAGGTGAATGAAATCCTGAAAAAAGATTCTAAATTGCAGGAATCGAAAAACAAAACCCAGATTCTGGTAATTATCTTCCTGATTACGGGATTCTCACTGATTTCGCTCTTTACTGTACTTCTTATCAGGGCTAATAACAATAAGAAGAAAACAAATGAAGAACTCAACAGTACAAATGAGGAGCTTAATAATACACTGGAAATTATTAATTCACAGAAGAAACTCATCGAAACGGCCCACGAAGAGATAACTGCCAGCATAATCTATGCGAAATATATCCAGTCTTCCGTATTGCCCAAACCCAGTCAGATTGAGGCCTGCATGGGCGAACATTTTATCTTCTATCGGCCTAAGGAAATCGTGAGCGGTGATTTCTACTGGTGCTCCAGCATCGACAACCTCTCAGTTTTTGCAGCCGTTGACTGCACCGGTCACGGAGTCCCCGGCGCTTTCATGAGCATGCTTGGCACTGCCCTTCTGAATGAAATTGTAACTAAGGAACATATTACAAATCCGGTTTCTATTCTTCACCATCTCAGGAACGATATTATTGAGTCGCTGCAACAGCAGGGAGAGACGGGTGAGATCAAGGACGGAATGGATCTTTCTCTCTGCGTAATTGACTTCAAGGCAATGAAAGCCCAGTTCGCCGGGGCTAATAATTCCATGTATGTTGTAAGGAAAAAAGATGGAAATAGCATTCCTGATACCAAGATGGTTTCATCAGATGAATTTTCCCTGTATGAACTCAAGGGCGACAGAATGCCGGTGTCGATACATGTTTCAATGGAGAACTTCACCTTGCTTGAATTTGATATAGAACAGGATGATGTGCTATACCTGTTCTCCGATGGTTATGCTGATCAGTTTGGCGGGCCCCATACGAAAAAAATGCAGTTCAAAAATTTCAAGAAACTCTTGCTGAAACATTGTTCCGAATCGATGGCTGAACAGAAAATAAGCGTTGAAAGGGAGTTTTACAAGTGGAAAGGAGACAATGATCAGCTCGACGACATTGTAGTAGCCGGAATAAAGATCAGCCAAAGATAACTTTCCGTTGTTTTCATTGGAGTAATATTCAAGATCTGAATTTATCCTGTCTTGTGATGAAATTAGAGACCAGCTCTTTACAATAAATCAAAACCCGGGCTGCTATGCCTCCATAATGTGCAGGAAGCAATTTATCGAAAACTTATCGCTTTTTACTAAATTTAGTTAACTTTGAAAGCAAAAGAAGGCTTTTTACTAAGAAACTTCATTAAATGAGGCTACCAGGTTACAACCTAAAATATTTATGTCTGATATTTACTTTTCTTACTTGTCTGAATTCATTCGCTCAAAAACCCGGTAATACGGTCATAAATGGTTCGGTTACTGACTCAAAAACAGGCGAACCGGTTCCATTTGCATCAGTAATCTTAAAGGGTACAACAGTTGGTACCAGAACTGATTCGAACGGAAAATTCAGCATTGAAACCGCGAACCCGGCCAATATCATCGAATTTTCTTTTATTGGTTACCAGAGCGAATCCAGAGAATTAATACCGGGAAAAGAACAGACCCTAAATATCCGTCTTAACCTCTCGGTTATTGAGCTCGATGAGGTAAGGGTAAAACCGCAACGGGTTAATTACAGAAATAAGAACAATCCTGCGGTTGAACTAATTCAAAAAGTAATTGAAAAGAAAGAAATAAACCGGCCTGAGTCATACAAGTCGCTCGAATATGAAAAATACGAAAAGATCCAGTTTGCCATAAGCAATATAAATGAAAAAGCCTTCCAGGGCAGCCGGTTCGACAAATTCAGGTTTGCTTTTGAGAATGTGGATACAACAAAAAGGATAGGTAACAACATCCTTCCGATTCTGATAATGGAGTCCCTTTCTGATCAGTATTCCAAAAATGATCCCGTTGAAAATAAGGAAGTTATCAGGGCACGAAAAATAACAAACCTTAATGAGTATTTTGACAACAAAGGCGTTTCAGGATATCTTAACTATCTGTATCAGAATATAAACATTTATGACAATGATATTTTGTTTCTCACAAACAAATTCCTGAGCCCTATTGCAAAAACCGCTCCTTCATTCTACAGATACTATATACTTGATACTTTGTCAGTTGATAATGTCAACTGCATTAAGCTTTTCTTTGAACCACGCAATAAGGAAGATTTTCTCTTCCATGGCGACTTGTTTATTATCATGGACAGCACTTATGCCGTGAGGAAAATCGACATGGGGATAAACAAGAATATAAATCTCGACTGGATTCAGGAAATCAGTATTACACAGGATTATGAACAATCGTTGCAGAAAAGCTGGATGCTATCCAAGGAAGATATTTCAATTGACTTTGGCCTCGTAAAAAACACTACCGGCCTTTACGGGCAACGGGTTGTAACATACAGAAACTATAAAATCAACCTGCCTCTGGATGAGGCTGTTTTTAAGGGTCCTGAGAAGATAGAGAGAATTGATCCATTGGCTGACAGCCATAGTTATTGGGATGCAAATCGTCATATTCCGCTTACCAGTTCTGAAAAAGGAACATACAATACAATCGATAGCCTGAGAAGGATGCCTGAGTTCAAGCTGAAAATGAAATTACTAACCCTTATAACTACAGGTTTTTACGATTTCGGGAAAATTGAAATAGGTCCTGTTGAAAGTTTCATAAGCTATAATTCAGTGGAGGGTTGGAGGCTGCGTTTTGGTGGCAGAACATCAACAGCATTCAGTAAAAAAGCGACCTTCGATGGCTACGCGGCTTATGGTCTTAGAGACAATATTTTAAAGTATAATGCCGGTGTTTCATACTCCCTTACGCCACGTACAATTTATCAGTTCCCCGTAAAATCAGTCAGGCTGAGTTTAATGAACGATACCAGAATCCCGGGCCAGGAACTGCTCTTTACCCAACCCGACAATGCACTCCTGTCATTTAAAAGAGGACCCGATGATAAGCTGTTCCTTTACAAAACACTGAAATTAGAGTACCTGAACGAATTTGAGAACCATTTCTCAATACTCACGGGCTACAAGTATACAAGACTGTCACCATTAGGGAATATCCATTTCAACAGAGTGGATTACCTGTCGAATGAAAATGATATTGATCATATAAATATTTCTGAATTTTTTCTTAATCTCAGGTATGCCCCGAATGAATCATTTTACCAGGGTAAAATGTACAGATACCCCTTCCCCGGGAAATATCCTGTTATAGAACTTAAAACTGCTTTCGGATCAAAAACTACAGGAAATGATTACGACTACCTTCGCCTGCAGTTTAGCATCAGCCGCAGGTATTATGTATCGGTTATCGGCTATACCGACATCACAGCAGAAGCAGGCAAAATATTCGGAAAGGTACCCTATCCTGTGCTGTTTATCCCTCCTGCAAATCAAACATATTCATATCTGACGAATTCATACAGCCTCATGAATTTTCTTGAATACGTGAGTGATCAGTATGTGTCAATTAATGTGGATCACAGCTTTAACGGGTTTATATTGAATAAAATACCGCTGGTAAGCAAATTAAAGTTCAGGGAAATTATTACCTGCAAGATCATCTATGGCAGGATAAACGTAAACAACAATCCCGTTTATAATCCAATCCTTCTCAAATTTCCTGTCGATGAATCAGGGATACCTCTCACCTACTCTCTTGAATACAAACCTTATGTTGAAGCAGGTATTGGTATCTCAAATATTCTCAAAGTACTAAGGATTGACCTTGTTAAACGATTGAATTACCTCGACCATCCCTACATCTCAACAAAAGGATTACTACTTCATATAAGGTTAGATATTTAAAAAGATCATTAGCTTTATACTGTTAAAGATAAACATCTTATTGTTCAAAGTATTGCGGATTGCGGAATTTGGATTGCGGATTGACATAACCTTTCAGATTTTTTATGGACCACTATCTTAAAAAGCTTATCGCCAGGGGTGAAAATCAGGCAACATATCTCGGAAGGCAAAACCATACTTGAAGTTGAAGTGCCAAAGGGCGAAAAAAGGCCATATAAAGCCAAAGATGATGAAGGAAGGTGGCTTTCATACGTCAGGCACAATGATCAGAACCTTGTTGCCAACAGGGTACTGCTCCAGGTATGGAGAAAGGAGGAAAAACCTTCAGGTGTGATGGTAAAATTCGGAAAGGCTGAGAACACTCTGATGGAATACCTCCAGAAAAACGGATCGATTACAATTTCAAAGTTCAGGAAAATAGCAGCGATTTCGGCTTACAAAGCAGAGTCGATCCTTGCAAACCTGTTAATATTCAAGGTTTTGATCATGAATGCTTCAGAGAAAGGCTTCGGCTACGAACTCAATCCTTCTGAACCACCTGAGCCATTGAAATTAGAAGGTACACCCTACCTCCGTGGAACTCATTAAAAACTCTGTGTAACTCCGTGTTTAATATTTTAACTGGTATCACATAATACTCTTATGAATCACCCGGGATCTCCTGATTTAATCGAAAGTATTTTCTACTTTTGATTAAAGAATCGTACTTAGTATATAATTCCATATTACTTACCCCTATGAAAACCCGAAGGACCTTTATCAAACAATCGCTTCTTGGTGCAGGTGCACTGCTTACAGCTTCCTCATTCAGACCTGATGGCCTCTCTGATCGTGACATTAAGGTTTCACTGGCAGAATGGTCCTTCAACCGTTCACTTGATTCAGGAAAAATGGATCACCTTGATTTCGCGGCCAGGGCAAAAAATGAATTCGGCATTTCAGCTGTGGAATATGTAAATGGTTTCTTCGGCGGAAAGAAGATGAATTTTAAGGAAGCAGCCAAAAACAAGCCCTACCTCAACGAAATGCTTAAAAGAAGTCAGGATGCAGGCGTATTCAACCATCTCCTGATGTGCGATGATGAGGGACCTCTTTCCTCAACAACTGAAAAAGAACGACTTGAATCGGTCGAAAACCACAAAAAATGGATTGAAGCTGCAAAAATCCTGGGATGCCTTACAGTCAGAGTTAACCTTCATGGGGAAGGTGACCCTGATGAAAGGAAAAAAGCATCTATTGACTCACTTGGCCGTTTAGGGGAATTCGCGAAACCGATGCATGTAAATGTTGTGGTTGAAAATCATGGAAGTGTTACCTCCAATGCTGACTGGCTTACCGATGTTATGAGACAGGTAAATATGGAAAACATAGGGACCCTGCCTGATTTCGGAAACTGGTGCATTTCGCATCCATGGGGAACAATCCAGGAAGGATGCAAGGAAATGTATGATATCTATAAGGGTGTTGGTCAATTACTTCGCTATGCCAAGGGCGTAAGTGCCAAAACATATGATTTTGATGCCAACGGAGAACAGCCTCTGCTTGATTACAAAAAGCTTATTGACATTGTAAAGGCCTCGGGATTCAAAGGTTATATAGGTGTTGAATACGAAGGTTTAAAACAATCAGAGGAAGAAGGCGTACGTAAAACCCAGAGCCTTCTGAAAAAATATTTATAACGGTTTTCAGGATTCAAAATCAGCGAAAACTTCTATTTTGTTCGCCTTCTTGATTATGTAACTGTAAAGAGCTGCGGTCCAGAAAGAGAACATCGCATATATTAATGATGGCTTAACCATATCAGGATCGTGTAACAGGGTTCCTGCAACAAGGAAGGCCAGAGTTGTATTATGTACCGATGCTTCAATTCCTATTGTATATGAATTTCTTGTTCCCAGTTTTGTGATTTTTCCCAGAAAAAAGCCCCATGACATGCATAATACATTTAACAGCAAGGCATAAGGCAGAATATTGAGAATTTCATTAAGTGTAATTCCAGTACCTCCCGATTTTTTATCAGCGAAGAAATATATTATGAAAATTATGCCCAGGGCTACTATCAGCAGGGACTTAATGGGACGTTGCGCTTTCAAGGCAAAGACAGGATTACGGTTTCTTAACCATACACCTATACCTGCAGGAATAATAGTCACTGAAAAAATCTGAATTATAGTCTCAAGGTATGAAAGATGAATATGAGCCGATTCACCATAGTAGAACACAAGACTCAGATTTACTAAAAAAGGAATTGTAAATAAAGTTATCAGGCTGTTAATTGAAGTAAAGACAATGGAGAGGGCTACGTTTCCTTTAAAGAAATAAGTCAGAATCCCTGATGTTGTCCCTCCGGGGCAGGAAGCAAGTATAATCAGCCCCACCTTAAAGGGCAATGACATATTCGAAAACAAAGTAATTATAAGCGCTATTGCCGGCAAAACTATAATCTGTGAGGTCAGACCGATGAACAACGGCCGCGGAAACAGGAAGATATCCCTGAAATTCCTGGGAGTTAATGACAAACCTACACCGAACATTATTAATGCCAGTATGGTACTAAGCAGAATATCAATAAATGAGTAAGAGGACTGAGCCATAATTAAACCTGATCAAATCGAATTACCATTAACCTGAAACATTCTTTCCTATCAAATATAGTATTAAAACGTTTCTCTTCAGCTTAACGATTGAATAAGTTTATGATCAGACTGATAATTCTTTCAGCTTATACCAAGTTTCTTAGCTATTGCTGACGGTATTGCACTTTTATTAACCATGCAGTTTGTGGTCCGAAGCATAATATAAGCCTTGGACACATAAATGAATCCGTCATATTTACCCATAACTCCCCAGGAATTCTTCACCTTGTAGAAAGTGTTTCCAGCCTGATCGGTTGCCAAACCTACTATATGCATCCCATGATCGTCGGTAGTGGCATAGTTGTCAAATTCCTTTTGCCTCAGCTCCTGAGTAATTGCTTTCTCCGGTTTAGGTCCGCTGAACGCCTTTGCTGTCTCTTCTTCGGTCATCTCGTTCCAGTTTTTTTCA
Source organism: uncultured Bacteroidota bacterium (assembly GCA_903844815.1). GTDB lineage: Bacteria > Bacteroidota > Bacteroidia > Bacteroidales > VadinHA17 > LD21. Next base: position 15,518 of record CAIMVD010000002.1, read on the forward strand.
GGGATAATTGCAACTCCCTGTTTCATCGAGAATCCCTTGTCGCTCATATCGCTTGCCCATGCCACAGTATAACCGTTTGCCAATGCGTTGTCAATGACCTGCATGAATTCATCCAGAGGCAGATTATAAAATGACCCTCCGGCCCAGTTGTCGGGCAATTCAAGCATAAACTGCTTATAAAACGGATGATGGCTGAAAGAGGTAAACACAAAATAATCATCGGGATTGATTCCCAGTTCCTTCATGAAACTTGCAGGGGTATAGGTTTTCCCCTCATAGGTGAAACCAGCCGGCATTTTCCCGAGGTAGGCATCGAGGATCCCATTAACTCCGGCAAGCCATGCGGTTGTCAGTTTCGGGCTTTTTATCACGGCATCCATGTATCCCTTCATAGCCGCATCCATCTCACTGTGGTTATGCTTTTTCTCCCCGTAGTTCAGGCCCGGATAGGCGTCATCGGGAACAAGTCCTATTTCACGGCTGCCGCTTATCACATCACCATATTCTCCTCCTCCGGCTAACGTGGAACTTCCATGCATCCTTGCATACATATCGGTTTTTTTCTCATAAGTATGCCTGACAATGTACATTTCAGAGAGATCAACCGGCTTCTTCCCTAAACGTATAATTTCTGATTCGAAGAGGGAAATTCCTGAAAAACACCAGCAGGTATTTGTTGCGCTCTGATTCTTAACCGGCGTACATGGGATATCCTTCTTCGTTGTGAAGTTGTAACCCGTTTCCTGGCTGAAAGCCAGTGTACTTGTAAGAAGCAGTAAAACTGACAGTCTGATTAAATTCTTCATAATATCATGTTATTTAATTGTATCTATTCGGGAATGAGCTGACCTCCGTCTGCCAGAGAATATGTAAGTCCACCCAGCGATGGGTTGGCCCCTGATTTATAGAAGACATTAAATCCGTTCCCTGTAATATTTTTTACCGAGGAACCGGTAATCATCGGATTTGAGAGCAGGCCGTTAATATGCGATGTTGCCGTTAAAGTCCAGTTGCTGCTGTAATCCATGGTTAAGGATACAAGGTTGGCAGTATTGCTGTTATTGATAGCTCCTGTAAAAGCGGAATAGTTTTTCAGCGAAATGTTAGCCTTGCTGCTGGCGTCCACATGAATAAGGCCCGACATAGTTTGGCCATCGGCAACAAAAATTGCATTACCCCCGTTTGCAGCAGATGATCCGCCCCAGCTTCCTTTTATACACCTGATCAAAGTATCGCAGCTGTTTGAAAGAGCAACTCCTTTCAAAGTATAATATGCCGTTGAGTTGGTATTATAGAACATTCCTCCCTTTTTACCAGTGTAGGTAAAGGAGCCGCCTGTCATGGTCAGATGGCCTGCAACAACCGAAGGGTTTCCTGAAGTGCTCTGAAAAACCAGGGATCCCCATTTGTCGAAGGTGCATTTAACCGTACACTTCACGAGTTCTATTGAATTCGATCCTTCAACCACAAGAGCTTCAGCCCCTTTAGCCGTGAATGTGGCCGTGTCGCATCGTATTGATCCGTTTGAATATATGGCAGGAGAATTGGCTCCGTTTGAAGTATATGCTCCTCTCAGAACGGTAATGATCCCACCGCAGATGACACTGGAATTTGCACCGGAGGTAGTTACGGTATCATTTATAACCTTGATTATTGCTCCACCCGCACTCATTATTCCGTTAGAACTCTCTCCCGTAGTGGTTAATTTATCTCTTTCAGTGTTTATACTTGCATTCCCATAGGCAAAAATACCATTAGCTCCTTTACCCGTGGACGAAATCAGATCATCTTCGGTATTTATTACTGCAACTTCATTTTCACCATAGGCAAGCATCACCGCATTCAGACCATACAAACTGCTGTTTTCGACTGAAGATGAATTTCCTCCGGTAGAAACAATTGAAAGGGTAAGGTTATATGTTCCGCCTGTGACCTTTACAGCCGACAAATCAGCAGTTGAAGTAAAGAAAGTCTGTCCGTTTTGGATTACCGTGCCATGGCTCTGGCTGTAGGTTCCATAGCCGTTCCCTGAGCCGGTGTTATCTTTTTTACATCCGGTTAACCCAAAGGTGAAACAAGCCAGTAAAACAATCATTGCTTTACCAGACACAAAAGAAAAAATACGGTTAACTCTCATTGATCCATTATATTTTAACTGGGTCACTTCCTTTTTCATTACAATAAATTTTAAAATGGCAGCCTGTTATTCCTTTGTTCCCGGTCTTCTTCCCTTTCTGTAAAAGCCCCGTTTAGGCCTGCTTTTTTCTGTTTTCGTCTCAGCGGGACGGTGGTCGGGAATCTTATCGTGTTTCTCTGCTATGAAGTCAGGCAGGATGGCTTTAGGTACCTCATATCCAATCAGTTTTTCAATCCGGCGAAGCTTTTCAATATCAGGCCTGTTCACGAGGGTAACGGCTACGCCGGTAGTCTCGGCCCGGGCAGTACGGCCGACACGATGAACGTAATCCTCGGCATCGCCGGGAACATCATAATTTATTACAAGATTTATGTCCTTAATATCGATGCCCCGGCTCAATACGTCAGTAGCCACAAGGACACGTGTTTTTCGCGACCGGAACCGGAGCAACATGTCTTCCCTTTCCTTCTGCTCAAGATCCGATGATATGCCTTCCACCTTGTATTCTCTCGAACGGAGGCCCTTAACAATTTCAGTCACTTTCTTCCTTGTTGAGCTGAAGATGAGAATACTGGTATAATCAGGATGGTCAGCGATAAGACTGTTTACTAGAGGCAATTTCATATCGTCGCTTAACATATACACATTCTGTGTAACTCCTTCGGCGGGCTTGGATATTTCAAGCGAGATTTTAAAAGGATCCCTCATAATGCTTTTCGCCATTGTCCTGATCTTTGGCGGCATGGTTGCGCTAAACATCAAAGTCTGCCGTTTCTTCGGGACATGCGAAATTATTCGCATAATATCGTCGTAAAATCCGATATCGAGCATACGGTCGGCTTCGTCCAGAATAAGTGTTTCAATCTGGTTGAATTTCACATAACCCTGATTGAGATGCGATATAAGCCTTCCTGGCGTTGCAACAATTATATCGGCACCCTTCGAAAGGGCAGTTCTCTCCTGCTCCCACCCGCTGCCGTCGCCTCCACCGTAAACAGCTATTGATGTAATATTCAGCGTATAGGCGAATCCTACTATTTGCTGGTCGATCTGTATGGCAAGTTCTCTTGTTGGTACAAGAATCAGTGTATGTGTATGACTGGGACGATTTTCCGAAATATGGTTCATTATGGGAAGAAGGTAAGCAGCCGTTTTTCCTGTTCCCGTCTGTGCACAGGCTATGAGATCCTTCCCCTTAAGTATGACCGGAATTGCCTGTTCCTGTATGGGAGTAGCTTCTCTGAATCCCATGTAATCAATTGATTCCAATATTTCAGGATTCAAGTCTAATTCTTCAAATATCATTTATGTTATGCGAATTTTAATAAAATAATGCCAATCGGTAAAGATAGCAAAAAAAGAGATAAGGAACTAAAGTGACAACGGGCAGGGAGTAAACATGATTGTTATCATCAAAATATTTCTCTGACCGAAATTACTGCCATGAACAAAATAGCAAATATGGGCGAAGATCACGATCATGACAGGCATTTTGACGGTGAGAATCATCAGTAGTCAAAAACTTTTAAGACCCCGGAAAAACATCCGGGGTTTTTTATTCCCTCAATAGCAGACCTGTTGTCAAACATCCGGTTCATCGCCGGAAATCTCCGGTCATCTTCTTTATCTTTTGACTTGTCATCATTTATTTTTCCTTGTCATTTTACCGGAATAGCTTTGTAATAAATTAAAATTAACGAGCATGAAAAAGTTCCTGTATATCCTGGCATTATCATTTGCAACAATTCTTTCCCTGTTTGCCTCTGATGAAATGACACAAACCATTCGTGGTACAGTTACCGATGCAATATCTGGTTATCCTATTGCAGGAGCGACTGTTATTTTGGTGAATTCTCAACCGGTAGTAGGCGTGCTTTCCGATATCAACGGTAAATTTGAGATGAAAAAGGTTCCACTGGGCAGACAGTCAATCCTGATAAGCTATCTTGGTTATGAATCAAAAAGATTAGACAATCTATTGCTTGTCAGTGGAAAAGAGCTGGCTCTGGATGTAAAGCTGGATGAAAAGCTAAACTCTATCGGTGAGGTTGTGGTGAAGGCAACAGTAAAAAAAGCAGAAGCCCTGAATGAACTTGCCATGGTCAGTGCCCGTACTTTTTCGGTAGAGGAAACAGAACGTTTTGCGGGCAGCCTTGGCGATCCTGCCAGGATGGTTGCCAACTATGCTGGAGTAATGACCCAGAATGACTCGCGAAATGATATAATTATTCGCGGCAATTCCCCGTCGGGCGTACTATGGAGACTGGAGGGAATAGAGATTCCAAATCCAAACCATTTCGGCGCCCAGGGAACTACCGGAGGACCCGTGAGCATGGTAAACAATAATCTCCTTGCAAACTCCGATTTCTTAACAGGAGCCTTCCCTGCTGAATATGGGAATGCCCTGGCGGGAGCTTTTGACCTGAATTTAAGGTCGGGAAATGCCAATAAGTATGAGTTTACCGGCCAGGTGGGATTCAATGGGTTTGAATTTGGAGCGGAAGGCCCTTTAATTAAGCTTAAAAACGGCCAGAATGCCTCATTCCTTGCCAACTATCGTTATTCAACCCTCGAACTGATAAGTAAAATGGGATTCAATGTGGGAACCGGGACCGCAATACCTCAATACCAGGACCTTACATTCCTGGTTGACCTGCCGGGAACAAAATCAGGAAGATTCAAACTCTTTGGCCTGTGGGGTAAAAGTTTCATAGCCCTTGGAAGAGACCTTACAGATACAACTGAAAACCTGTACAATCCGATAGGAGCCGCAACCGACTTCGGATCTGAACTTGGAGTTATTGGGTTATCACATACGTACTATTTCAATGAAAAAACACGTATAAAATCCTCCCTGTCGTGGCAACATTCAAATTCACAGGCGCTAGTCGATTCGATAAAAAGTGAAAACTTTGTTCCCTATATCCGTGAAAACCAGACTGAGAATAAACTTTCATTTTCAACCCAGCTCAGAAAGAAGTTCAACGCTTCCGATAATGCAAGCCTGGGTCTTATAATCGACAACTATACAATAACTTATCTCGACAGTATTTATGACCCTGATTATTCAAAATTTGTAACTTTTACCGATATTGACGGAAAGATGATGCTGTACAGGGCTTATGCCCAATGGCAGCACATATTTAGCGCCAGACTGACCACTTATGCAGGGGTGCATCTCCAATATGCTGCCATTAACAATGAACTGTCTCCCGAACCCCGGCTTAGTTTAAGCTATAAGACATCTTCAAATGGTTCCCTTAACGTTGGAATCGGCCTGCACAGCCAACTCCAGCCTAAAGGGGTATACTATTTTCAGGAATATAATCCGGCCACCTCAGGTTATTTGAAGACAAATGAAAATCTGGGCCTCTCAAAAAGCACACACTTTGTTCTTGGTTACCAGCATCTTTTCGGAAATGACTTTCGGGTTAAACTTGAGAGTTATTACCAGCACCTGTATAATATCCCTGTTAAAGCCTCCTTCCCCCAATACTCTCTTATCAACACCGGAGATCAGTTTGGAACTGTTTTGGAAGACAGCCTTATCAATACCGGCAAAGGTAAAAACTATGGTATCGAAATGACCATAGAGAAATTTATGAGCAAGGGCTGGTATTTCCTCTTTACAACTTCTCTCTTTAATTCCAAATATACCGGTTCCGATGGAATATGGAGAAATACCGCTTTCAACGGGAATTATGTATTTAACCTCCTTGGCGGGTATGAACACAAACTGGGCAGACGCTCAACGTTTACAGTTGATATTAAGACAGTTTGGGCAGGCGGCAAAAGGTATCTTCCTCTTGACCTCGAAGTCTCACGGAAGCAACAGGCAAATGTATATGACTGGACTAATGCTTATCAGGACAAATACAACGACTATTTCCGTACCGATCTCCGGTTTGGCATAAAGGTTAACCGCACTAAATTCAGTCATGAATGGGGAATTGATCTTCAAAATGTTACGGGTTACCGCAGCATCTTCACCCAGGGTTATGATGGTAAAAAAGATAAACCCTATTATGTTTACCAGCAGGGATTCATCCCCATGTTTCTTTACAGGATACGGTTTTGAAATATTGACTAGATTTGTATTGCCGGAACTATGAAAGACAAATACTTCACTAAAAGCCTTTTTGGACTTATTCCCCTGGTGGGTTTAGTTATTGCAGTGATATACCTGATCAGTTTTGGGATCTACGATATAAGTTTATCAATAAAGTATACTATTCATGCTATAACAATAACTGCAGGGTTATGGCTGGGATGTCAGAAAATTGTAAGCATCCTCTGGAAGAAGTACCCATGGGAAATCAACCCTCTCAAGCATCTTTTTATAGAAATATCTGCCATTCTTGCATATACATTGCTGTTTAGCTATGTATTATACATCCTTGAGAGAGTGTTTTGGGAAATACCAAGAATGGCAAGTACCGGATTTGAGATTTTTATCACACTTTTAATTACCTTTCTTATTACCTCCGTTTATGAATCAATATTTTTTTACGAGCAGTGGAAGTATAATTTTTCAAAATCGATAAGGCTCGAAAAAGACAACCTGGAAGCCAGGTATGAAGCTCTCAGGGCTCAGATCAATCCGCATTTCCTCTTTAACAGCCTCAACAGTCTTACCAGCATGGTGGCTGATAATAAGCCTGTGGTGGATTATGTTCAGAACCTGTCGGATTTGCTCAGGTATATGATGACAAGCGGGGAAAAAGAACTTGTTTTGCTTAGTGAAGAACTCGGGATACTGCGGAGTTACATAACTCTTCATCTGACCAGATTTAGCGGTTCTCTTGAAATAAAGGTTGATATCCCTGAAAACATGCACAATGGTGCAGTACCTCCTCTTGTACTACAAATGCTTGTTGAAAACTGCATGAAGCACAATGTTATCTCTAAGGAAAGACCTCTCAGGGTAAGAATTGTTGCCAACAATGAATCAATAACCGTTACAAATAATCTTCAGCGAAGGAGTACTGTTGTTTCAACCGGGCAGGGCCTTGATAATATAAGGGGGCGTTACGCTTTCTTCACCTCTGCAAGCGTTGAAGTGTTTGAAAACGATGAAATATTTGAAGTAAAAATCCCGGTTCTTCAGGCAGAATTATGATCAGGACACTTATAATAGAAGATGAACAGCCTGCTGCCTTCCGTCTGGAGAGCCTGCTAAAGAGCCTTGATCCGGAAATTGAGGTGGTTGCCGTAATTGATACGGTGGAATCGGCAGTAAGATGGTTTGAAACCCACCCCCACCCCGACCTCATTATGCTCGACATCCAGCTCGGTGATGGTCTGAGTTTTGGCATTTTCAATAAAACAAAAGTAGAATCATACGTGATCTTCTCCACTGCCTATGATGAATATGCAATAAGGGCTTTTGAACTTAACAGCATCGATTACCTTCTTAAACCCATAAGCGAAACCCGACTTGCCCAAAGCCTTGCCAAATTTAAGAAATTCAGCACTGCACAACAGAATGTCAATATTCAGAAGCTGCTTGAAACTCTGGAGAATCGCGACAGCAGATATAAAAGACGATTTGTCGTCACCATTACCGGAAAAATAAAGATAGTTGAAACCGAAAATGTTGCATTCTTTTATTCCAAAGAAAAAAATACCTTTTTATGCACAGCTGACCAGAGACACTATCCTGTTGAATACTCATTAGATCAGCTTGAGTCACTGCTTAATCCGGAGCTGTTTTTCAGGGTAAACAGGCAATATATTGTTCAGTATAAAAGCATTAATAAGATCTTCATTCTGTCGAAGAGCAGGATAAAGATTGAAACAGTTCCTTCTTCAGAGGAAGAGATCCTTGTGAGTTCATCGCGCACTTCCGATTTCAGGAACTGGCTTGAGAGCTAACACTGACATAACTTTCCGGATTTGATCATAAAAAAACTACAAAAGTCTTTACCACAGGAAATAACAGATTGTTAATAATGTTTAATTAGAGGCTCTAAATATGTCAGTTCATATGGAGTTCAAATAACATAATGTGTAAATTGCAGATGATAAAATGAACCACCGACTCATAATTCCAACCTGAAAAATTAATAACTATGAAAATGAAGTCTTTTTTTTTCACTCTCCTCTTTGCAGGAGTTATCAGTACAAATCTCTTTGCCCAAAAGGAGGTTTATAAAATCTCCCTTGCTGAATGGTCGCTTCACCGTACGATTGGAAAAGGAACAATCTCCAACCTGGATTTTCCGCGAATCACAAAAAAAACTTACGGTCTTGATGCCGTTGAGTACGTCTCTACTTTCTTCAAAGGAAAGGGAGAAGATACAGCATATCTTACCGCATTAAAGGACTCCTGCAATAAATACGGAGTGAAGAGTTTGCTGATCATGGTCGATAGTGAAGGCAGTCTCGCTGATACTTCTAAGGCTGCCAGGACAAAAGCGGTTGAGAATCATTATAAATGGGTAAAAGCGGCAAAATTTTTAGGATGCCATTCTATAAGAGTAAATGCTGCCGGCAGGGGCACAATGGGTCAGATGCAGGCTGCGGCTATTGACGGATTGGGCAGATTATCGGATTATGCAGCGGGATTCGGGATCAATGTAATTGTTGAAAACCATGGTGGAAATTCTTCCTACGGCAAATGGCTTGCTGAAATTATGAAAACCGTTAATAAGCCAAACTGCGGAACGTTGCCTGATCTCGGAAATTTCTATGAGTATGACCGTTACAAGGGTGTTACCGAACTGATGCCTTATGCAAAGGGAGTCAGCGGGAAAACACTTGAATTTGATGCCGAAGGAAATGAAACAAGGGTTGACTTCGCCAAAATGATGAAGATCATTTCCGATTCGAAATATACAGGCTACATTGATGTTGAGTACGAAGGCAATACCTTAAGTGAAGATGAAGGCATCAAGGCTTCTATTATTCTGATTAATAAAGTTATTGCACCATATAATAAGTAAATTGGATTCTCATTTTCCAATATTTATAGAGCAGTATCTCAGACCTTATAATTATTCCATTTTATAACAAAGTGGTCGTTTAAAAAGTTCTCCGTGGAACTCTGTGTCAACTCTGTGCATCTCCGTGTAAGTTCTTAATTACTTGTTACACAGAGAGGCACAGAGTATACACAGAGAGACACAGAGACAGCCAAAATACATTCCTGGCTTTTGAATCATCCTTTATTTTATAAGCCATCCTCCGTTATTATTACATCTGCGCCCGCAGGTATAACTGTTTTTCCAAATAATTTCATGGCAGCTTTTTCTCATTATGAGAATAGAATCTCATTTTGGGATATTTATTGTTTCATCAACATTACGTAATCCTTTCACAGTATGCACTTTCAGCCTGCTTGCAGTTTAAGGCCCGGATATTGCCATAGGAATTCATGTACTGTTAAAAGCTGCAAACTACCTTTTTACTTTAAACGAAAGGCACTTCAAGTTCTCTGGCAGAGCTCGCTTTTGGCAGAATTTAGCACTCATTAACCCATTCAGTAGTTATTAACAATTAAAAATGAAGAACATGAGAGAAAAAAGAAAATCAGGAGGAGGCATTCATGAAATGCTGAAAAGTGCAATTAATGCTGGTCTTATCCAGCCATTTTTATATTTAATGTTAATGACCGTTTTTATTTCGGGCTGTACAAAGGATGAAACTCCGATTGATAATGGACCAGAACTGATGACTGTCGCAGGAATTGCTAAAGTTATTCCCCTGAATCTTACTGACAGTATTGTCGTTGACCCCGTTGTCAGTGTGACTTTCAACCAGGGTACAGATCCGGCAACTATCTCCGCATCAGCTTCAACTCTCACACTTAAAAAAGGCAACACTCCTGTTCCGGGGACAACATCTGTTTCAGGGACTACAGCAATATTCACCCCGGTAACAGATCTGTCACAGAATACCGTATATACTGCAACAATTACTGCAATTAAAAAAAGCGGTTCCGATAGTCATGAAATACATGAATATACATGGAAATTCAAAACCGGTAAACATCATAGCGTACATTCACTTTCAATAGTCGCATTAGCCCCCGTGAATAATGCAACAGCTGCTCCTGCCACCTCATTGCCAACAATAACCTTTAATCATGAGCTGACATCATCGATGAAAAAAACGATCTCTGTAGTACTGAAAAAAGGCACGGCGATTGTCGAAGGTTCATTGTCGTTTTCAGGAAGTGACGCCATATTCAAACCCACAGCAAATCTATCGCCAAATACTCAATATAATGGCATGGTCAGGTTCGGAGGCGAGAATGACGAAGGCGAGAATGACGAAGGCGAGAATGACGAAGGCGAGAATGACGAAGGTGAAAATAACAACTCCGGAAAGACAGTAATATGGAGCTTTACAACGGGTGGTGACTCAGGAAATGATGCAACTGCTCCTACTATTGGTTCAGTACGACCCGCAAGTAATGCCGTATCAGTTGCAACTGCCACAAATTGCACTGTTACTTTCAGTGAACCAATGAATTCAGCAACAATTACTCCGGCAACATTTACACTTAAACTGGGAACAATAGCAGTTGCAGGCACAATAAGCTATCTGGGCACAACAGCTACATTTACTCCGACAGCGGCTCTGGCCTCTAACACCTCATATACAGGAACGGTGACAACAGGGGTTAAAGATGCTGCAGGAAATGCTCTGGCCGCAAATTATTCCTGGACTTTTACAACAGTTTCTGCCGCAGTTACAGATGTTATACCTCCAACAGTACTATCCTCAATTCCAATATCTAATGCAACAGTTGTAGCGGTAAACGTTGCTCCTTCTGTAATTTTCAGTGAAGCAATGAATTCAACCACCATCACTTCTTCAACATTTACGCTTAAGCAGGGAACAACACCTGTTGCGGGTACAGTAACTTACTCTGGAAACACTGCTAAATTTGCTCCTGCTGCAGTTCTTGCCGGAAATACTGTATACACTGCGACAATCACAACAGGAGTAAAAGATGCCGCAGGAAATGCTTTGGCGGCAAATCACAGCTGGAGTTTTACAACCATTGCATCGGTTGCCGGTTTATCATTTGCCTCTGATGTGGTACCTGTTCTCAACCTGTGCAATACCTGTCATACCCATGGTTGGACAACATCAACCGTATCATCGACTTTTTATGCAAATCTTGTCAGCGCCGGCTATGTAAATGCTGCTTCACCAACATCTGGCAAAATTTATACAAAGCTTAACGGCGGACATCCCGGATCAGTTGTTACACTGGCCGATGTAAACAAAATTCTCACCTGGATAACTGAGGGATCGAAGAACAATTAAAACATAAAAATCAAAAAGAGGCTGCCCCGCAGGGGACAGCCTCTTTTTTTATTTCAACAGAAACCGGAATTATCTTCGTGCCAGCCTGTTTGTCTTACGCCGTTGCCTTGCAATATTTCTCTGATAAATTACTAAGTACATGACTGGTATCAGCACCAGGGTAAGGAAGGTGGCAAAACTTAATCCGAAAATAATGGTCCATGATAAAGGCCCGAAAAACATTACATTATCACCTCCGAAATGAAGCTGCGGGTTAAGGGAAGTAAGCAGTGTTGCGAAGTTAATGTTCATACCTACTGCAAGTGGAATAAGGCCCAGTATTGTTGCCGTAGCCGTAAGAATAACCGGAGTAATACGGGTCTTGCCTGCTTCAATAATTGCCTGACGGGTTTTTAAACCGCTTGCCTTTAAAACATCGGTAAACTCTACAAGCAATATTCCGTTCCTGACAACAATTCCGGCCAGAGCCACTATGCCCATTCCGGTCATGATAATTGATATGGTCATTCCAAAAATCATATATCCAAGCAGAACGCCAATCAAACTAAAAACTACCTCTGAAATAATTATGAGGGCCTTCGACATTGAGTTGAACTGGGTTATAAGGATAAACATTATAAGGAATAATGCCAGCATCATCGCTTTTGAGAGAAATACCATTGATTCTTTCTGATCTTCCTGCTCGCCTGTAATACGGATATCTATTTCTGATGATTTCGAAAATTTTGGTATTTCCTTTTTTAACCGGGTATTTATCTGATTGGCATTAAATCCGGCAATAACGTTCGAGGAAAGGGTAATTACTCTTTTCAGGTTAAGCCGGTTAATCTGTCCGTAACTGTTCACATAATCTATTTTAGCTACTACCGAAAGTGGAATCTGCCGTAATAACCCTGAATTCATATCGCGATAGGTAATTGTAAGATTGAGAAGCTGCTCAATATCCTTACGCTGATTCTCTTCAAACCTGAGCATGATAGGATATTGGTCTTCCCCTTCCCTGAACTTCGATATTTCTTTTCCAAGCTGACCGGTACGGATAGCATCGCCTACAATGGCAGCACTTATTCCCTCAAAATTTGCCCGTTCGCGATCGAGTCTGATAATAATCTCAGGTTTTGTTGATGCGAAATCGGCTTTCAGTTCTTCTATTCCACCAATCCGAAGCGAATCAATATATCTTTTAAGGCGGTCTGAATTTGCAGCAAGCTGGCTCAGATCGTCACCAAATATTTCAATATTAACAGGTTTTCCCGTCGGTGGCCCCATTGAAGTCTTACCAACTACAATCTCGGCTCCCGGAATATCCTTCAGAGCTTCGCGCATAGGGTTCATATAAGCATTTGTGCTTTGTCCTTTGCGGTCTTTAAATTCTACAAAATTTATGGAGATCTTAGCAAGGTTAGATGATTTGGTTGAATTATCGAAATTGTTATCTGAGGCAAGAAATGCCACATTTGTAACTACAGATTCAACTACCGGATTATTCTCTCCAAGAACTTTCATTATCCTTGCCTCTGCCATACGGGAAACAGAATCTGTCACCTCAAGTCCTGTCCCAACAGGCATCTTTATGTAGGCGATAACCGTATTCGGTTCATTATCAGGGAAAAACACAACCTTGGGCTTTACAATATTGTTCATAACCATAGTAAAGACAAATAAACCGATCATTCCCGTAAGGATGTAACCCGGACGTTTCCCGGTTAATACCCATTTGAGAAGATTTTCATACTTCCTCATGAGGGCCGGCAAAAAGTGCGACTGGAATTTCCTCAGGACCTTATATATATACAAATTATGAAGCATGAATGAGATAGCTATGAAAATCAGCAGATTAGCCAAAGCCGGAAGATGAAGCAGATAGAATGGAACTGAAGCAGCTGCTATCATTGCTGTAATTTTAAATATTTTTGGCAATGGAAGCGGGCGATCCTCTTCATCGTGCTTCATAAAATCAACTGCAAATACCGGATTAAACAGATATGCAACTATCAATGAGGCAAATAGTGTAATTATAAGTGTAACCGGGATGAAAACCATAAAATTTCCCACAACCCCCGGCCAGAAAGCTAGAGGGAAGAAAGGGGCAAGTGTTGTAAGAGTGCCTGAAAGAATCGGTACAAATACTTCTCCTGCAGCAAGTTTTGCCGAACGAGAGATATCCATTTTAGTCTTTTTGTGAATACGGTGAGTATTCTCAATGACAACAATGGCATCGTCGACAACAATTCCAAGCGCAAAGATGAATGCAAACATCACAAGCATGTTCATTGTAAAGCCGATCCAGGGCAGGAAAATATATGCTATTGCCATGGAGAGAGGTACCGAGAACCCGACAAATATCGCGTTAACCAACCCCATAAAGAACATAAGGACTATGGTAACCAGGATAAAGCCAATAATAATTGTATTGTTAAGCTCATTCACCGTATTACGGGTTCTTACTGACTGATCACCTGTAACTTCCACTATAAGATTCGACGGAAATTTATTCTTCTGCATGTCGGTAATTATTGCCTGGATCTGGTCGGCGGCATCGAGCAGGTTCTGTCCACTCTTTTTTACAACATTGAGTGTTACAACATTCTTGCCATTATAACGCGCAAAATTTTCAGCCTGTTTAAAACCATCACGGACAATTGCAATTTCTTTCAGTTTAACCTGGGCACCGCTTGATGTGTTTATGACGATATCCCTTATCTGATCAAGATTACTCACTTCACCCAAGACCCTTATGGAACGGCTCATCCCCTGCAAATCGATGTTACCGCCTGATACTGTCATATTATTAAGACTTACCGCCTGTTCAACATCCCTGAAGGTCAGACTGGCTGCCTTCATCTTGTACATGTCGATATCGACCTGGATCTCCCTGGTTAATGCACCTCCTATTTCAACCCGTGTAATCTCTTTCAGACCCTCAATCCTGTCCTGCATTTCGTCGGCATATTTCTTTATGCGGTCAAGTGGAATATCGCCTGAAAGGTTAATATACTGGATAGGCATTTCTGAAAGATCAATTTCCATTACCGAGGGTTCAATAAATGAAGGATCAGTAGGTAAATCTTTCTTTGTCTTATCCACAGCATCCTTAACCTTCTGCTTGGCTTCCTTGATCTCAATACCGGTATTAAACTCTACGATGATTGCCGAGAAATCCTGAACCGAACGTGAGGTAATTTTCTTTACCCCGCTTATTGATTTCAGGTTCTTCTCTAACGGCCTGGTTATCAGGTTTTCCATATCCACAGGGGATGTTCCCGGATAGATTGTGTTGACATTTATCATCGGAATGACAATCTCGGGAATCTGTTCTTTCGGGATGGAGTTATAATTTATTATCCCAAAAGCGCATATGATGAAAACCAGCACATAAACGCTGATCTTATTATCGATAGCCCAGCTGGTTGCAAAAAATTCTTTATTCAGTTTTTCCATGAAAAATAATATTAGTTTTTCCGGTTTATTCAAAACCTGCCATACAATTAAAATCGGATATAATCACCATCAATGAGTTCCTGAAAACCAACTGAAATAACTTTATCGCCTTCACTTAATCCTTTAATGACTTCAGCAACACCATTATAGCTATTGCCTAACACAACAGGTTGTTTAACAGCCACATTGTATTTGTCTTTTGGATGAACCACATAGACATAGCTGCCAACCTGATCGGTCTGGATAATATTCATAGGCACAAGGATAGAATTATCGGAATGATAATCATTAACCTGAATAATGGCTATCATATTGGCTTTCATATCCTGAATACCTTCTGTTATTTTTGTTTCAATCAGGAAAGTACGGTTAACAGGATTTATATATTTGCTTACAAAATCAACAGAGGCCTCCACCGATTTGTTAATATCCGGAAAGAGGACAATAAGGCGGTCTCCCACCTGTATTCTTGAAGAATATGCTTCGGAAACTTCAGCAGTTACTTTAAGGTTTTTGAAAGCTACAACCCTGTAAGCTGCCAAACGCGGATCGGGAGATACAACCCCTCCTACTTTAATGTTACACTCTTCAATTGTACCACTAATAGGTGATTTGATTTTAAATTTTTCGATCTGCTCCCTGAGAGATGAGATCTGGCGGTCGAGAGCTTCCTTAGTAGTTTTTGACTGAAGGTACTGAACTTCACTGCCGATCTTCTGGTCCCAGAGACGAGTCTGTTTTTCGAAAATATCTGATGCAAGCTTATACTGGCTTTCAAGTCCTTCCAGCTGACTGCGGAACTGTTTATCATCAATCTGTGCAAGAACCTGCCCTTTTACAACTTTCTGACCAACATCGGCATATTTTGAGGCAACAGAACCCATGGCTTCGGCAAAAACGGCTGCATTCTGGTCGCCGTCAAGCTTCCCCTGGACTCTTATAAAATGATCGAATTCAGTTGCTTTGGTTTCAGTTAGCCCGACAAATTTAAAATCTTCAGCATTAAGTACCTCGGGATTTTCTGCCTTAAGCTCTTTTTCAAGCATCTTTATCTGTTCAGTTAATGCAGCCTGCTGGTCTTTCAATTTTGATAATTGCGCCTTTTTATCACTGCTGCATGCTGACAAACCTAATAATACTGCAAGAATTGTTATTTTTAAAGTAATGGTTTTCATATCTGATCTGATTTGTAATGTTTTGATTTAAAAAATCTTTTTCCTGATTATTTAACAGTTAGTATACGGTCGAGCTTTGCTTTGGCATTCAACAAGGTAAGAATTGAAGTATAATATGCCTGTTCCGCTGCCAGAAACTGAGACTGATTCTGAGCCAGTTCAAAGCTTGTAGAGATACCTTCTTTATATTTGACAAGGGTTTTTAAATATACCTTCCTGCTCAGCAGGATACTTTCGCTGTTTGTAAGAAAATTCCCGTGTGCCGTCTGATAGGTAGTAAGTGCAGTTTCAAATTCAAGAATCAATCCCTGAGCTGCGTTTTCGGAATTGATACGTGCCTTTTCCAGATCAAACTTTGCCTGACTCACCCTGGATGTTCTGGTACCGCTGGTAAAAATGGGGATGTTCAATCCCACTCCAACCAGATCTTTCACGGCAAAATTGAAAGATGGCTGGTGAGTTTGTTCATGCCTCCTGTAAAATGCGCTTACTGTGGGAAGATACTTCGATTCTTCTCTTCTCACAAACAGGGCTGATGAACTTTCCAGATTGCGAACTATCTTGTAATCAATACTCTTTTCGTAATCAAACACCGGGGCGGCAAGGTATTGAATATTTCCCTGCTGAATCATAGCCGGAAGGCTGTCAGTTAATTCAACATTCTGGCTGATATCCATCCCGAGCTGATATTTTAAAAGCTTTAGCGACACCTCTCTCTGCGACTCAACAGAAGCAACAAGTCTTTGCAGATTCGATAAACTGATTTTAATCTGGTCAACATCAGTCTCCTCATTAAAACCCTGCTCATTCATTTTCTGTGCATCTTTATAGGTCTGATCAACCGATGCAAGACTTGCTTTAAGAACCCGAAGACTCTCGCAAAGAACCAGATATAGATGGTAGGTACCGGCTACAGTCTCTTTTGTTGAGGACTCTGTTTTAGCCAGTGAGTTTACAGAGATCTCCTTAAATACTCTTGTGGCCTGAAGACCCACAATGTATTCACCGCTGAAAATAAGCTGCGATAGCGTAAAATCGAAAGTCGTATTATCGGGTACACCCAGCGGAACTTTTGGTGACTGTTTATATGCTTTCATTATATCCGTATTCGTAATAAAACCTTCTGGCAGAGAAGAAGGATCGAGATAAGACCCGAAGCTCAGTTCCGGTACAACAAACTGATGCTGATAGTTAGCTGAAAAGCCAAGTTGGGGAAGTCCCATGGCTATTGTTTCCCATATCCGCTTATCGGCACTCAGAACGTCAATCTTTGCATTCTTCATGGCACGGTTATTTTGAAGTGCAAAGTCCTGTGCCTCGGTTAATGATAATTTTAATACTTCTTTGCTGTCCTGGCTTATTCCTTTAAAGCATAATCCAAGAATTACTAATGTCAAAAGATATCTTCGTATCTGATTCATACGTTGTTTAATTAATGTTATTGGTTTCCAATTCTTTTATTTTTCTTTCTAAAACGATTATCCCTTTTTCAGTGGCTATACCACGAATATGATAAGTTAACAGTTCCGTAAACAGTTTCAGTGAGGTGAACTCTTCGACTGTAAAGAGATCATTTGAGTGAATGCTTTCTGATCTCGAAAGATATAGCTTTGCAATTATTTCGTCATTCATCTCAGCACGGTACAGACCCTCTTCCTTGCCTTTCTTAAGGTTCAGAAGAATATAGTTATAGACACCCGATCTCCGGGCTTTAACGATTTTCTCGTAATGATGCGGATAGTATTTTTCAAGGTCATGCTCAGTAGCAGGGTTCTGGGTGCGTATTATTCTGTTCATGAAAACTGTGATCTCAAAAAGCTCCTCAATTGCATTAAACTCAGTACTGAGGCATTTACAAATCTCTTTCTGACGTATTTCAATTTCGTAATCAAGGTATTTTCCTACAAGATCATCCTTGTCGGAAACAAACCTGTACAGAGTTTTTTTCGAAATCCCCAGCTCTCTTGCCACATCATCCATTGTGATACTCTTGATGCCATATTTCATGTACCATTCCCGGACCTTCATAAGGATGATTTGCAGATCAATATTCATGCGGCAAAACTAAAACAAAAAAACATAGGAAACAAATTTTACATAAATTGTTTCCGGAGTTTATTTTATTGCTGGTAAATAGCAGATAATCATTTAAGTTATTACCAACTAACCTTTGAAAATGAAGTTGTCATACCGGAAAATTGTTTTTCTTTGTAATAGCCGATACCTTTAATACAAACCAGATGAGAAACAGATCAGCAGTTTTACTTGTAATGACAACAGTCTTTTTTATGCTGACGGGAATCCTTTCCGCTCAGACTCCAGTTTCTAATCAACCGCTTGCCGCTACTTCTGAAACAACTGTCCCTGTGATAGTAAATGGCGAAGCACAGAAAATACCTGCTTTTGAAAACCCCGATGAGTGGATACGGCACGATCTGTGGGTAGAAACCGAATTCGATACTGACGGTAACGGTAAGCCCGACAGGATGCATGTTGATGTAACCCGACCAAAACAGACAGACACTGAAGGTCTTAAACTCCCTGTAATTTATGAGTCAAGCCCCTATTTTGCAGGGACAGGTACTACCGAAAAGAAATATTTCTGGGATGTAAGACAGGAGCTTAATGCAAGTCCTGCTGCTCACAGCCATCCTTCACCTATTGAAAGACGCGGAAAACGCCCGGTCATCTCATCTTCGCTGACCAGGACCTGGGTACCTTTAGGTTTTATAGTCATTCATTCATCAGCTCCAGGAACCGGGCTGTCGCAAGGCTGCCCTACAGTTGGAACCAGGATTGAGGCACTTGCACCCAAGGCTGTGATTGACTGGCTCAACGGAAGGGCAAAAGGATATACAACCCCCGACGGCGATGAAGAGGTTAAGGCTTACTGGACCACAGGCAAGGTAGGGATGACAGGCACATCGTACAACGGAACCATACCATTTGCGGCTGCCACAACAGGTGTTGAAGGACTGGAAGCAATCATTCCCGTTTCACCAAATAACTCATATTATCATTACTACCGGTCAAACGGACTTGTTCGCAGCCCGGGCGGATATCTGGGCGAAGATGTCGACGTACTTTACGATTTTATTCATTCCAATCCCGACAATTGCGCATATTGCGACAGTATAGTTCGCGACGGGGAAATGGCTCAGGGACAGGACCGGATAAAAGGCGATTACAACGATTTCTGGGCCAGGCGCGACCTGATGACTTATATCAAACCTTTCAAAGCCGCAATCCTGATGGCTCACGGCTTCAACGACTGGAATGTTATGATAAGCCACAGTTCACGCTTCATAAACGTCCTCAGGGAACAGGGGGTCCCGGTTCAGGTCTATTTTCACCAGGGCGGTCACGGTGGTGATCCACCACTGCCAATGATGAACAGGTGGTTTACGAGGTATCTCTTCGGTATTCAGAACGGTGTGGAAAATGACCCGAAGGCATGGATCGTCCGTGAAGGTGATGACAGGCTTAAGCCAACACCTTACGCAGATTTTCCCAATCCGCAGGCATCATTTGTTGATTTTTTCCTCACAGCAGGTGCACCTGTAAACGGCAACCTGGTGACTGCAAAAGGGCCAAAACAGCCTAAGGAGACACTGACCGATAATTACTCTTTTACCGGAAATGTCCTTGCCCAGGCTGAAAGCACAAATCATAGGTTAATGTATCTTTCTCCAGTATTAAAACAACCTGTTCATATTTCAGGAACCATATCAATTACAATAAGGGTTTCAAGCAGTAAGCCGGCCGCAAACCTGACTGTCTGGCTTGTTGAACTCCCGTGGAATAGTGCCAGGGATGCAAAGATAACGGATAATATTATTACACGCGGATGGGCCGATCTTCAGAATAACACTTCGCTTACTGAAAGCAGTCCGCTTAAGCCTGGCAGGTTTTATGATATGACTTTCGAACTTGAACCTGATGACCAGATTATCCCGGCAGGAAAGCAGATAGGCCTGATGATCTTTTCGAGCGACAGGGAATTTACCCTGCAGCCCGAACCGGGGACGAAGCTGACTGTTGATCTTAACGGAACTTCGGTGAGGATCCCCGTTGTTGGAGGCGCAAACGCAATTAAATAACCCATGGACTTCTGTGAAATATTTAACACAATATTTTTTTGCCCTGCATTCCTTTCTTTCTTATTTTTGATGTTATGAAGAATAAAGACAGCCGATAGATTTCATTTGACTTTTAATCCCATTGACGTACCAAATATTTAATCCCTGAGCATATGAAAAATCATAGTTTTTCAGTTTCGCGTCGCCTTTTTATACAAAAAGCAACGGCTGCTGCTTTTGCAGCTCCATTTATTCTCCGGTCAAAATCGAATGGATTGCCGCAGAACAGCAAGCTGAACCATGCATGCATCGGGGTCGGCGGGATGATGGGAATGTCGGACCTTCAGAGCTTTAAAAAACACCCGGGGGTTCAGATAGTAGCAATATGCGATGTTGATGCAAACAACCTTAAAAAAGCCTCAGAACTACTGCCTGAGGCACGAACCTATACCGACTGGCGTGAACTTCTTGAAAAGGAAGGCAGCAGAATTGACTCGGTAAACGTTACTGTTCCTGATCATAATCATTTCGCTATTGCATATAATGCCATCCTTAAGGGGAAACATGTATATTGCCAGAAACCCATGTGTCACGATGTAGCTGAGGTTCGGATACTTACCGAGGCAGCTGTGAAAGCGGGTGTGGTAACGCAGCTTGGCACCCAGATTGCTGCCAGTATTGGCGATCGCACAGCAGTTAAGTGGATTAAAGAGGGAATTATTGGTAAGGTAAAACACGCCTATCTCTGTTCAAACCGTCCGGGCGCCGAGATTTACAGGCTCCAGGGACCACGTCCTGCACAAGGACAGGATGTTCCTGTAAACCTGAACTGGGACCTATGGACCGGAACAGCCCCTGTCCGCCCATTTGCACCGGATATCTATCATCCGGTTAAATGGAGAGCATGGCAGGATTTCGGAACCGGATGGTCGGGAGATATTGGCTGTCATATTTTTGATGCTGTATGGAAAGGGCTTGGCCTTAAGCCTCCGGTTTCGGTAATAGCCGAAGTTCAGAAATCGTGGAAGGAATCGCCGGAACGAAGAGCTGATACCTGGCCTCAGGGAAACCATATAACCTGGATGTTCCCGGGCAACGCACTTACCGAGTCTAACCAGCTTCCTCTGGAATGGTTCGATGGTGAGTTTTTTCCGCCAAAAGAGATTAGAGAAATATATACCGGAAAAGAATATCCTGGGGAATCATCGATGCTGGTCGGAACCGAAGGAGCTCTTCTCTCAATACATACGGGAAGACCTTTTCTCTACCCGGAAAGTAAATTCAAGGACATAAAAGCACCGGAACTGGAAGAACGCGATCATTACCATCTTTTTGTTGATGCTTGCCTGGGTGGGGCTAAAACCGAATCACATTTTGCACAATCAGGACCAATGACCGAGGCAATCCTCCTTGGAACAGTGGCAGCCCGTGTACCTGACCAGTTACTTGAATGGGATTCTGTAAATCTGAAGTTCACCAATAATACTGACGCAAATAAATACCTCTCGCGCACCTATCGCAAGGGATGGAGTACGGCGCGATTTTAATAAATTATTCGAAGACCACAGTTTTATTGCTATATACAAGAACCCTGTCGTCAAATACAAGTTGCATAGCCCTGGCCAGTGCAGCGGTCTCATTTTCCCTCCCCGCCTTAATAAGATCAGGCAACAGGAGTGAATGATTTACTGTTATAATTTTTTGAGTAATAATGGGGCCTTCATCCAGATCGTTAGTTATAAAATGAGCTGTTGCACCAATTATTTTCACTCCGCGTTTGTAGGCCTGTTTGTAAGGATTCGCACCTATAAAAGCAGGTAAAAAGGAATGATGGATATTGATAATCCGCATCTTAAACGAAGATATGAATCCAGGTGAAAGGATACGCATAAACTTAGCCAGAATAAGAAAATCAGGATTATACCGGGTGACTATATCCAAAATTTCATCCTCAAATTTCTCTCTGCTTTTTGACTCATGCGATACCAGATAAAACGGAATCCCGAATTGCTCTGTAATATCTTTCAGATCGTCATGGTTTCCGATTACGCACTGCACATCGGCTCCCAGGGTTTTGAAATGGTTTCGTATCAGTATATCGCTCAGACAATGGTATTCCCGTGTAACCAGTACAACTATTTTCTTATCGGGCAAAGGATTAACCCTCACAATAGCATCATCAGGAAGGACCTTCATCAAATCCTTCTCAATGTTTTGAATATTTGAGATATTTTCTACCATCACTCGTACAAAGAATCTCTTTTCTTCAACATCCACATGTTCTCGCATTGCAACAATATTATATCCTGCTTTTGCAAGAACTGAGGCGATATCTGCAACCAGGCCAACCCTGTCATTACATTGTATAAGAATAACCATATCAATTTAGTTAGTTAGAAGACCATATCACAAAGATAACTTACATACACTCTTAAATTCCCTTTATCGTTTAAAAAAACCATGTATCACTTTTTAGTATACTAACTGCTGCAGGCATTTTCATTATCATAAATACAACCAAAAACATAAATAACAGCGTTTCCGTTTTCGATGGTCAATGGATTATCTGACTTGTAATTCCTAATATTTCCAAATTTAAGACCCTTAAGCAATTAGTGTGAAATAAAATTTATTTATTTCTATATATTTAATAATTTAGAGGTACAAATAGTTCCTTAAAATGAAACCAATATCACGACGAAAATTCATTAAGGATACAGCCATAGCGGGTTCCTTATTGTTTCTTCCCGGTCTGGAAGCGAGTATGTCGTTGGATTCAAAACAATCAAGCAACTACTTCCTGAAGGAATTTGGGATTGATGAAGCCCTCTGCCAGAAATTACTGGCAAAAGCTCTTTCAAAGGGTGGCGATTTTGCCGACCTGTATTTCGAGTACTCAGTATCGAACTATCTGGGTCTCGAAGATGCCAAAGTTAATCAATCATATGGCGACATCTCATTAGGTGTCGGAATCCGAACTGTTAAAGGAGATCGGATCGGGTATGGTTTTACCCAGGTTCTTACTCCGGAATCGATGCTTTCGGCAGCATCAACAGCGTCAACTCTCTGTAATCTGAATGCATCACCTGTAAGTAAAACATTTCAAAAGCTAAAGACAGCAGATTATTACCATGTTCCTCCTGAATTTAATGGTATTCCGGCAAAGGAAAAACTACCCCTGCTTCAAACTGTAAACCAAAAGTGTTTTTCATTATCACCCGAGGTCGTAAAAGTGATTGCCGGCTTTTCAAACCAGGTAAAACGTATTATGATAGTTTCGAGCGACGGTATTATTGCGGAAGATCTGATTCCGTCAGGATTCTTAGCTGCCTCTGTTGTAGCTGAACGTAACGGCAAGCGTGAGCAAGCGTCATGGAACCTTGGAGGCCGTCGCGATTTTTCTTTTTATACCGACAAGGTGATAACTGAAATCGCTGACAAGGCAGTTAATAATGCCCTAACCCTCTTTGAGGCTAACCAGCCTCCTGCAGGTGAGATGCCTGTAGTTCTCGGACCAGGCATTACCGGGATCCTGTTACATGAGGCCATAGGACATGGCATGGAAGCTGATTTCAACCGTAAAAAAATCTCTACATATACTTCAATGATAGGGAAAAAAGTTGCGGAACCTTTCATCACAATTGTTGATGATGGAACCAATATGAACCTGGCAGGAAGTATAAATGTCGATGATGAAGGAATCCCCGGCAAAAAAACCATCCTTGTTGAAAATGGGATTCTCACCAGCTATATCCACGATAAGATATCAGCCAAACATTACGGTGTTGAACCGACAGGCAACGGACGCAGGCAGGATTTCCAGAATTATCCCATACCCCGTATGCGTAATACTTTTATGCTCGCTGGTAGCGCCAATCCCGACGATGTGATAAGAGAAGCCGGGAATGGAATATATATCGAAGACGTCAGTAACGGACAGGTAAAAATCGGCGAAGGAGACTTTGCTTTTTATGTTTCAAAAGGCAGGTTAATTGAAAACGGAAAATTAACTTCCCCTATTAAGGATGTGAATATAATGGGAAACGGTCCAAAAATGTTAACTAATATCACAATGGTTGCAAATGATCTTGATATGTACTATGGTGGAGCCGGACAATGTGGCAAGAACGGACAGGGAGTGCCTGTATCATTCGGATTGCCAACCTGTCTTGTTAAATCGTTAACCGTTGGTGGCACACAGCAGAAAGGAGGTCAGTCATGAATAACCAGAGTAGTCAAAAGGAATTCCAGGAACTCGCAAACTGGACTCTGGACCAGGCAAAAAAAGCCGGCGCAAATGATTCAAGGGTTAACATCTCACGAAGACGCTTTGTAGAGATTAATTATCGCGATCGCAGCCCGGAAGTTATAAAGGAAGCTACAACTCAGGGGCTCTATCTAGAAGTCTTTATTAATAACAGGTTTGCCGGAAAATCGACTCCTGATTTCAGAAAGTCAACAATGACAGGTTTTATCACCGAATTGATCGATAATGCCAGGATAATGGAAGAAGATCCTTTCCGCACCCTTCCCGATCCAAAGTACTATGCCGGGAGAACAGAAACAGATCTTCAGCTGGCCGATCCCTCCCAGTCAGGACTGACACCTGAAAAGAGACATGAAATGGTAAAAGAAGTTGAAAATGCCTGTCTTAAAAAGGGAGGCAGCAGGGTAATCTCAGTAGAGGCAGGAGAATATGATGAAACCTACGAGGAGTATGTTAAATCGAGCAATGGCTTTGTTGGTGCAAACCAAACAACTCAATGCTGGACCGGCGCCTCCATGACTGCCCAGGATGAGGGTGAACGCCGGCCTGCCGGCTATCACTGGGTAGGATCACGCTATCGAAGCGATCTGCCCGATCTGGATGAAGTAGGAAATACTGCTGCTGTAAGAACTCTCGATCTTTTAGGCGGCAAGAAAATTGCATCAGAGATACTTCCGATAATAATTGAGAACCGCATTACACCTAATGTTCTGGGTGGACTCCTCAATCCAATGTCAGGCAGAAGCATTCAGCAGAAAAGATCTTTCCTTTCTGATAAAAAAGGAGAGCTGCTTGGCAGTAAACTCCTTACAGTTCAGGACGATCCCTTTCTTCTGAGGGGCCTGGGTTCAAATTATTACGACGGAGATGGTTTCCCAACAAAAAAGAGAGAACTTATTACAAATGGCACTCTGAATGATTTCCTCATCGACTGGTACTACAGCCGCAAACTTGGATGGGAACCCACTTCAGGATCAACTACAAACATAATTATCCCATCCGGAAACCGGTCTTTGGAAACTATCATCAAAGACCTTGGCAGATGCATACTAATTACCGAATTCATAGGTGGAAATTCGAACTCAACTACCGGTGACTTCTCCGTGGGAATTATCGGGAAATTATTTGATAAGGGACAGTTTGTACAAAACATTGCTGAAATGAATATTGCCGATAACCATCTTAAATTCTGGAAAAAACTTGTTGAAGTTGCCAATGATCCGTGGGAATACAGTCAGTTCCGAATCCCAAGCCTTGTATTTGACGGAGTCATGGTTGCCGGAATATGATAACCGTCTTAGCCATTTTTTGCCGGCAGACATAATCATCCTAAAACAGTAACCCCGCAGCGATTTTTCCTGCGGGGTTCTTATTTCAGCTTAAAAAAAGCATTTCATGATAAATGACAGGTTTTCCCTGCTCCTGATTCACTACTTTTTCGACCTATTATTTCGGGAGGAAATGGATAAAAATCAGTACTCTGATATTTCTCATGAGGGCATGGTTCAGCAGACAAATGAAAATTCTGTCACTGTATTATTGTCACCCAAAACAAGCTGTACGGGCTGTGATGGGAAAAATTCATGCAACTTGTCAGGCAAAGAGGATAAAATTGTAACAATATCAGGAAATTATAATGTAAGGCCCGGAGACAGTGTAACAGTATCAATGAAACAGTCGATGGGATATTTTGCCCTGTTCCTTGGATATCTGCTGCCGCTTTTCCTGGTTGTCGGCATCCTTGTAATATTGCTTTCATTCTCTGTAAATGAGTTATTGTCAGGCCTCTTATCCATTGCGATTTTATTACCTTATTATTTGATATTGATTGTTTTCCGGAAAGGAATTAATAATAAATTTTCATTCACTCTTAAAACATAAAACAGAGATGAGTTCCACTGTTTTGATGACAATAATAAGTCTCACCTTGCTGGGACTACTTTCCTCTGTCATTTTATATTTTATTGCACAGAAATTTCAGGTTTTTGAAGATCCGAGAATTGATGAGATCCAGGCAATACTTCCTGCTGCAAATTGCGGTGGCTGCGGTTTTGCCGGATGCAGAAACTTTGCCGAGGCTCTTGTAAAAGCCGATACCATGGACGGGTTGAATTGTCCTGTCGGCGGAAGCGGCACAATGACGGCGGCTGCCCGAATACTCGGCAAAGAACCTGTTCCGGCTGATCCCATGGTTGCAGTTCTGCTTTGTAACGGCACCCCGGGGAACAGACCCCGAACATCAAAATATGATGGTGCGTCTGATTGCAGAATAACACATAACCTCTATGCCGGAGAAACCGATTGTGCCTTTGGTTGTGTTAGTCATGGCGACTGTGTAAAAGTCTGCAGCTTCGATGCCATGTACATGGACAACCGGACTGGACTTCCTGTAATAATTGATGAAAAATGCGTTGCATGCGGCTTGTGTGTTAAAGCTTGTCCCCGGAAAATAATTGAGCTACGCAAAAAAGCTAAAAAAGACAGGAAACTTTACGTGGCCTGTGCGAATAAAGATAAGGGAGGCCCCGCACGCAGAGCCTGCAAAGTAGCCTGTATTGCCTGTAACAAATGTTTAAATGTCTGTGAGTTCGGAGCCATCAAAATCGAAAATAACCTTGCATATATTGATGCCCTGAAATGCACCTTCTGCAGAAAATGTGTTTCAGTCTGTCCCACGGAATCTATACTTGAACTGAACTTCCCTCCTCCAAAAGCCAAGGCGGAGGTCCGGGAAGCGACAGTTAACGCCTGATAATTACCATACCTTAAAATTATATAAAGTGATTAAGACATTCCCTTACGGAGGGACTCACCCCCCTGATAATAAACTTACAGCCGACGGCAAAATAGTTTACCCTCCGCTGCCTTCATCAGTATCTATACCTCTTCTCCAACATGCCGGAATTCCTGCTATTTCTGTGGTAACTAAGGGCGACAAGGTCCTTACAGGTCAGCTTATAGCAAAAGCAGGAGGCTTTATATCGGCTAATATCCATTCATCGGTTTCGGGAGTTGTTACAAAAATCGACAAGGTCACCGACAGTTCAGGATACAAACAGGAGTCGATAATCATCGAAGTTACCGGTGACGAGTGGAAAGACACAATTGACAGGGATCCTGCGATAAGAAGGGAAATTATCTTATCGGGTGAAGAGATCCTGAACAGATGCCTCGAATCAGGCATTGTCGGACTCGGAGGGGCTGCCTTTCCCACCCATGTCAAACTGAAAGTCCCCGCCGGCAAAAAATGCGATCTTCTTATCATCAACGGAGTGGAATGTGAGCCCTACCTTACCTCTGACCATCGGATGATGCTTGAAAAAGGGGAAGAGATAATAACCGGAATATTAATTATGATGAAAGCCCTCAATGTAAGCAGGGCTATGATTGGAATAGAAAATAATAAACCCGATACAATTGAACATCTCGGTAAGCTTTGCAAAGAAATTTCGGAGATTACTGTTCATCCGCTGAAGGTTAAATATCCCCAGGGGGGAGAAAAACAACTGATAAAAGCGCTTATTAACAGGGAAGTGCCCAGCGGGGGCCTTCCGATTGATGTCGGGGTTGTCGTTCAGAATGCAGGTACTGCCTTCGCTGTTTACGAGGCTGTCCAGAAAAACAAGCCTCTTATCGAAAGGGTGGTTACAATTACCGGCAAATCACTTGCATCTCCTTCTAATTACATGGTCAGGATTGGCACCTTAGTGAGCGACCTTATAAAAGCAGCAGGAGGTTTACCTGAAAATACGGGCAAAATAATAAACGGAGGGCCCATGATGGGCAAGGCTGTCACTACGGCTGATGTTCCCGTGGTAAAAGCAACATCAGGAATTGTGATTCTCAAAAAGGAAGAATCCTTAAGAAGACCCGTTGGTCCATG
This sequence comes from uncultured Bacteroidota bacterium, assembly GCA_903844815.1. Lineage (GTDB taxonomy): Bacteria > Bacteroidota > Bacteroidia > Bacteroidales > VadinHA17 > LD21. Next base: position 43,779 of record CAIMVD010000002.1, read on the forward strand.
CATCCGTTGCGGAAAATGCAATACAGTGTGTGCTCTGAAGCTTGAACCATATCTGCTGATGGCATTAACCCGGAAAGATCTGACCGAAAGGGCAGAAACAGAAAGGATTACCGACTGCTGCGAGTGTGGATCATGCAGTTACATTTGTCCGGCAGCCAGGCCATTGCTCGATTACATTCGGCTTGGCAAGTCGCAGGTGCTTCAAATGAAACGTGAAAGAACTCTTGAAAAAAATAAAGCATAATGAGTAACGTCCTTAATATCTCTCCCGCACCGCACATTTTCGCGAAGGATACCACCCGATCGCTGATGCTCGATGTAATAATTGCCCTCTCCCCTGCCCTCATAGCATCAATCTACTACTTTGGCTACGGGGCGATTATTGTAACACTTACTTCGGTGGTTTCATGTCTCGTTTTCGAATACCTCATCCAGAGATTTGTACTTAAAGGACCAGTTACGATCACCGACGGATCGGCAGTAGTAACTGGTTTGCTCCTGGCATTCAATTTACCATCGAATATGCCGGTTTTCATAATAATTATCGGAAGCATTGTATCGATAGGCATTGCCAAGATGACCTTCGGGGGACTTGGAAACAATCCGTTCAATCCGGCTCTTGTTGGCAGGGTATTTCTCCTGATATCCTTCCCTGTTCAGATGACCAGCTGGCCTGTCCCTTCGGGTTTCAATACAGGATATTCTGATGCCGTTACCGGGGCAACTCCGCTGGCCCTTGTTAAAGAAGGTCTGAAGAACGGAGAATCGGTTTCTGATCTTATGCACCAGGTACCTTCACATATGCAGATGTTTTATGGACATATGGGTGGATCGATGGGGGAAGTTGCAGCAGCAGCGCTTATCCTTGGCCTGATATATATGTTAATACGAAAAACAATAACATGGCATATTCCTGTGGCAGTGCTTGGAAGCATAGCTGCTTTTACAGCAATTCTCTGGCTCATCAACCCTGATAAAAATGCAGATCCCATGTTTCACCTTCTTACGGGGGGAGTCATGCTCGGGGCAATATTCATGGCAACCGATTATGTAACTTCACCCATGTCGTATAAAGGCATGATTATTTTCGGGGTCGGAATCGGGGTCCTCACTGTTATCATAAGGGTATTCGGAGCGTATCCCGAAGGTATTTCGTTTGCTATCCTGATAATGAATGCCTTCGTACCGCTAATGAACAAGTACATTAAACCTGTAAGATTCGGAGAGGAGGTTAGCAATGGCTAAGATTGAATCATCTTTTAAAAATATGGTGCTTTCGCTCACGCTTATTTCTCTGGGGGCGTCCATAGCACTTGGATTTGTGCATGAATTCACAAAAGAACCTATTGAGTTATCCAAACTTAATAAGAAAATTGAGGCAATTAAAAAGGTAGTCCCTGAATTTAATAATGACCCTGCAGCCGAGATGTATAAGCTGCCATCTGAATGGGGCGACAGCCTCGAGGTATATCCGGCAAAAAAGGATAATGAATTAGTAGGCTATGGGGTTAAAACATATTCGAAAAAGGGTTACAGCGGCAATATTACCCTGGTTGTCGGTTTAAAGCCTGATGGCACAATTTTTAATATTACAGTCCTCGAGCAGAAAGAGACTCCCGGACTTGGAACAAAAATGGTTTTACCGGCCTTCAAGGATCAGTTTAATGATAAAAATCCTGCCTCATTCAAAATGAAAGTAAAAAAAGACGGAGGACAGGTTGATGCTATAACTGCAGCTACAATCAGTTCAAGGGCGTTTTGCGATGCAGTACAGAATGCTTATTCAACACTTAAGAAAGGAGATTTGAAATGAATCAGCTTCAGAATTTCACAAAAGGGTTTATTAAGGAAAACCCGATACTGGTACTTGTTCTGGGAACCTGTCCTACGCTTGCAACAAGTACCTCAGCGCTTAACGGAATGGGAATGGGGCTCGCGACCACCTTTGTCCTTATAGGCTCCAATGTTGTGATATCACTGCTTGCCAATGTGATACCCGATAAAGTAAGAATACCGGCCTTCATTGTAGTTATAGCTTCCTTTGTCACCGTTGTGGACCTTGTAATGCAGGCCTATGTGCCATCTTTATATGAAACGCTGGGAATATTCATTCCGCTGATTGTTGTAAACTGTATTGTCCTCGGCCGGGCTGAAGCCTTTGCTAACAAAAATACTGTCTTTTCATCGCTGCTCGACGGATTTGGGATGGGGCTTGGATTTACGATGGCCCTTGGAATTCTGGGTACTTTCCGCGAACTGGTAGGTAGCGGATCAATCTTTGGATACAAATTTATTAAAGGTGATGGAATCCTGGTTTTCATCCTTGCCCCCGGAGCTTTCATAGCGCTTGGTTACCTTATTGCCATAATTAACAGAGTCAGGAAAACATAATTGCACGACAGTATGGAATACATAATTATAATAATTTCGGCACTGCTTGTAAATAACGTAGTGCTCGCACAGTTCCTCGGGGTATGTCCGTTCCTTGGCGTTTCAAATAAAGTCGATACTGCCATAGGAATGGGAGGAGCAGTAACATTTGTCATTGTGATCGCAACAACGGTTACCTACCTTATCCAGATTTATGTTCTGAATAAGCTGGGAATTGCATTCATGCAGACAATCACCTTCATCCTGGTAATAGCTGCCCTTGTTCAGATGGTTGAGATTATCCTTAAAAAAGTCAGTCAGCCCCTTTACCAGGCCCTGGGGATCTTTCTTCCACTCATTACAACAAACTGTGCGGTCCTCGGGGTTGCCATCCTTGTTATACAAAAGAATTATAATCTTCTTCAGGGAGTCGTTTTTGGTGGGTCAACTGCCCTGGGATTTGGGTTTGCGCTTGTTATAATGGCCGGAATAAGAGAACAACTCGAATTAGCTGATATCCCTGACGGAATGAAAGGAGTTCCGATCTCGCTGGTTATTGCAGGTATTCTGGCGCTTGCATTTATGGGGTTTTCGGGTATAGTAAGATAAAATCATCCTAATACTACCTGAGCCCTTTATTTAAATACAAAGAACTAAGAGTTTCACACAAAGGAATAAAAAAGAAACCCCGCAGAAACATAAGTTGCGGGGTTCATATTTTAAAATAATTCACTTAAAGCACCCCGGCAGTTACAGTAACCCCCAAATTAAGACTGGCAGTAAATGTCATTGGTCCGCTTGTATTTCCGCTAAGGGTAAGAGTGATTTTCTTATCACTTGTCAACTTGGCTGCTACAGCATCCAGAATACTGGCTGATATAACCGGAGTGAATATGCCATTTGCCGATGTAATATTAGTTTGTGTGAAAACATTCCCAACACCTGTAACATCAAGGGCTATTGAATTGATAGTCTGACCAGCACTTAAACCTGTTATTGTTATAACCAGGGTATTGAGGTCAATCGACTTTATCTTCGACAAGTAGGGTGCAATATCAGTATTGCTGGCAAGTGTAAGATCCTGCGATTTGGTAAAGGTGATAGCTGTGACAGCATCTGCCTGACCGGCTGATTTTTTCGTTGGTGCGACAACAACCACAGGGATGTCGGCTTTCAGGTTAGTGTCAATTGGTACTGTTGTAGCATCCTTTAATTTATCGCACCCTGAAAAAAGAGCCACTGAAGCCAGTAATAGAAACATTTTTGTTTTCATAATAATAGTTGTTAAGGTTTGTAATCTGAACAAGAAAGTTAAAAACTGAATATTATAATTTGCCGTTAATAAATCTACCCAAAATTAACCTTTTAAATTAGATTTGAAACCGGCCATCTGGTTCGTTTTCTAAAGAACAATATTAAAAGCATAATGTTCAAAGAATTGGCAGAAGATTTTTACTGGTAAAAATCTTTTATTTAAATGTCAAATACCCTGGATAACCTGCTTGTCAGGATGTAACAATTAGAGAAACAGAATGCCGGTGATACAATTCATTACAATTTTTTCTAAATATTTCCATATCTTCTTACTAAAAGTTATCTTCATTTGCCTTAACTTTTTAATTTTACACAAACAAAATAATAACCATATGAAAATCATATCTATCGATCAGGTTGAAAAGAAGAAAGTCGGCATGGAGGGTGCCAATGGTGCATGGAAACAGCTCCCGCTTGGTAGCGGCGATGGGGTACCCGTCTATTCATACAGGGTATTCACCCTGGAGCCTGGTGGAAATACTCCCTATCATGTACATCCCTATGAGCATATGAATTTTATAATCGAAGGCGAAGGATGCTTAGTAAATGAAGCAGGGGAAGAGAGACATTTAAAAGCTGGTGATTTTGCCCTCGTCGATCCGAATGAAAAACATCAGTACCGGAATAATTCAACCGTTATGGACTTCAAAATGATCTGTGGAGTGCCTAAGGAATTTGAATAACCGTAAGGTTTCTACCTGAATGGTTAGTGGTTATTAAAATAATCATGTCAGCGCTATTTTTTTTCAGGAAGTGAAAAACAGAATGTTGTTCCTTTATCAGGTTCCGAATTCACCCAAATCTTTCCTTTATGTTTCTCCACATAATCTTTACAAAGGAAAAGACCTAAACCGGTACCTGTTTCGTTTGCTGTTCCTGCAGTCGAAGTTGCCTGCGAAATATCAAACAGTCTGGCAAGGGCTTCGGGACCCATTCCAGTTCCATTATCCGAAACAACAACAGTAACATCAGATCCGGATTGTTCAGCATAAATACTTATTTGTCCTCCGGGATTTGTAAATTTTATAGCATTTGACACCAGATTTCGCAAAATTGTCTTTAGCATATTGACATCGGCAAAAATTTTCAATTCGAATGATGATGGACAATTGATCGAAATATCTTTTGCAATCGCAACAGGTGAAAGGATTTCAAGTACTTTCAGGCAAATCTGGTTAAAATTTACTTCCTCCGGTTCATAAGCTATTTTACCCGATTTAGATTTAGCCCACAGCAAGATATCCTCCAGCAGATTGAAGATCGTTTGGGCAGATTTATGAATACTTTTAGCAGATGATTCAATATCGGTGAAATCATACTTATGAATATTCTCCGAAAGCAACTCCGAAAAACCCAATAGTGAACAGAACGGGCTCTTCAGGTCATGGGCAATGATCGACATAAACCTGTCCTTGTCGGAATTAAGCTTACTTAACTCCTGATTTTGATTTGAAATCTTAAGCTCAAGCAGTTTCCGCTCGGTAATGTTGTGTATTACAACCAGCCGGCTGTTTGGATGGCTCAGGATAGTTTGTTTGGTAATCCTATAGGTTGAAATCTCATCATTGTTTTTTATATCTATCTCTTTTATTGTTTCATGATCAAGAACTGCATTCAGTAAAAGCAGGACTGATGCATCAGAGGATTCTGCCCGGATACCAATAATATTCTTATTTCGTATTCCGAGGAATGATAAGGCGGATTCGTTTATGTCAATTATTCTGTTTTGTCCATCAAGTACTAAGATTCCTTCCGGCAGGACTTCAACAAGCCTTTCCCTGGCCACGGGTACCAAATCAAGAAAAGGGGTAGATAAAATAGCAAAAGCAAAAAGAGACCCGCTTAAAATTATACTTATTGGCGGCAAATCAATTCCCGATACCGGACTAATTCCAAATAAATAAAATATACTTGCTATCCATGGACATAAACCGGCAAAGAAAATTATAAACCCCTGAGCACGGAAAACTTTCTTTTGATAAAAAATAAAGTAGAAAAGGAAGTAGGTTGATAAAATAAACAGTATATAGTTATATGCCAGATAACCAATCCAGAACCATATTCCATGGTAATATTCCATGATATTGGTTTTCTCAGATATTGAGGAAAACCCTGACCATATCAGGTAGTGCTGGCCGTTTGTTAATGCAAACAATAAGGTAACTACAGGAATAATAAAGAGCAGCAGAATATTCTTAGTTGAAATAAACCTCCCTTTCCCGGTAAAGCGAAGAACAAAAATGAAGTAAAGCACCGGAGCTGAAACAGCTCCAAAATATTCGAGTTTGGACCAGAAGATTTTCAAATCGACTGACTGTGAAGCGGTTTCGAAAATAATCCAGAAGGCCCAGAAACCACTTGCTATCATAAGTAAAGCAAGTTCTTTTGCACAATTTACAGATCGTCGTTGCCAGGCAAGAAAAGCCCCGAAAAACGAAATCATTGAAACAACGAGGAATAAAGCTGAATAGATTGTGAAAATAAAATTCATCCAAGGATTATAAACTGGTAAATTATTCAATCCATCAAATTTAGAGAATATATTCATACCTTCATGACAGATAACAGCAAAAAGCAGATGCACAATATTCCGGTTTCAAACGAAAGAGTAGTTTTAAGTAATCCTGAATGCGGTGTGTACAGCTTCTTTGTAATGGTTAATGGAGTTTCAAATCTGCCTTTTTAACTTAATTTATGATAATGAACATACCTGATTTTAAAATAATATTCATTCCTTTATAATCAGAGCCGACACCCATATCTTAATACTAACAATCCTTATTAATTCCGCAAACAGGCAATTATACCCTGATATTAAAATAGCCGTTTACTAACAACATAACAAGACTTCAAATAAATTTTAAATATATTAACCATGGCTTATTCGTATTTTTTAAACATTCTTTTGCTTCTTTTCATGTGCAGCGGCAACAATGACAAATTATCAGAAAAATCGGGCTGGCAAACTCTTTTTAACGGGAAAGACCTCTCAGGATGGGATACTTATCTGGGACCAAAATATGATACCCTGTTGAAAAAAAGAGAATCAATGCCATTAGGACTCAATAATGATCCTTCCGGAGTATTTAGCGTTGTTAATCAGGGAAATGAGAACCTGATTAGGATTTCCGGTGAACATTTCGGAGGCATTTCCACAACAGAAGAATTTGAAAACTATCATTTGCAGTTACAGTTCAAATGGGGACAATTAAAATGGGCACCGAGGAAGACTGCGAAGAAAGACAGCGGATTAATGTACCATGCTGTTGGCCCTCACGGAGCTGACGGAGGGAACTGGATGAGGTCGCACGAGTTTCAGGTCCAGGAAGGTGATTGTGGTGATTACTGGGGTTGTGCCGGAGCTATTTTTGATGTTAAGGCGAAAAAAGACAGTAAAAATCTATATGTATATGATGAGACCGCAGACATGTTATCATTTGGAATAACAAGCTCTGCTGGCAGACATTGCGTAAAATCCCCTGATGCAGAAAAACCTTCCGGAGAATGGAACACAGTCGACCTCTATTGCTTTGGCTCTACCAGTGTGCATGTACTGAATGGAAAAGTTATTATGATACTCCATAACTCGCGTCAAACGGATGAAGGCAAAGAAACGCCGCTTACGAAAGGGAAGATTCAGATTCAGTCAGAAGGAGCAGAAGTTTTTTACCGGAGCATTAAAATACGCCCTATCGAAAAACTTCCGGGTAATCTCCTGAATTAGTTATTCAAACTTCAAGACGCAGTTTAATACTGAAACAAATTGTCAGTTATGACGGAATTACACTTTTCGTCGATCATCAAAATGCCATTATAGGACCTCTTTCTGTAACCGAAGATCACTCATTAAAATACAAAACCCTGCAGAGGAAGATACTGCGGGGTTTGTGATTTAAATAGTATACTTCTCCCTCTCACTTTAAAGGTCTAACAGCAACCTCCTTAAAAAATACTATTGAAAGAGAATCATGATTTTGCAGACCCATATAACCTGATTCTGGTCTGGGCCCGGGCTCAGGCTCATAGCTTCTCGTTTTCGCCCGCACCGGATCTCCCTCTTTAAAATCTGTTACTTTTTCCCCATTAATAGTCACCATGGTTCTTTGCCCGTCGAGAGTTATTTCCATTGTATTCCACTCTCCCTGTTTTTTCTGAGGATGGGCCATCGCTTTTGTAAGAGAATATAAAACGCCTGAGCAGTGATACTCACCCCCTACATGCCTTGTCCCATTGTCTATCTGGACTTCATATCCCTTATTTATGGCATCCCATTCATCTTTCGGTTTTTCCGGTACTCTTATGAATACACCCGAATTGCAGTCATTGTCCTTAACGTTGTATACAACCCTGATGATACAGTTGCTGAATTTCTCAGCAGGATAAACGATCATGCCCATCCCTCCTACTGTCTTCAGCAGACCATTTTCGACAACAAATTTACCTGGTCCTACCTGCTCCCAGCCTGTTAAATCTTTGCCATTGAAAAGCTGACGCCATTTCTTTTCCTGGCTCGACCAGGAGATCAGAAAAATTACAAAAAACAAAAACAGAAGATTCTTTTTCATAGGTACATAAATTGATGTCCATGAATTTAAGAAATTTCGGGAAAACAGAGGAGTGATTCTGAAAAATAATTAATCATATATAGTTTAAATTAGTTTATTATGACCGGCCCTTGTAGGTATTATTAAAAAGTCTAAAAAGGAAAGCATTGCCAGGTTAGTCAAACAAAATAAATCAAAATTTGTATCTTGATTCATAATTTCCTCATCAGCGAATACTAATATGAAAAGTCTTATCAATGCCAGCCTTTTCCTTTTCTTAAATCTCCAGTTATTTGGCCAGACTATCTCGGGGAAAGTCGAAGGGATTTCAAATAACGAACCGTTGGTTTATGCCGGTATCGGAGTCATTGAGACTAACGTTGGTACTATTACAAATGAAGAAGGTGAGTTCAGTTTAGAGGTCAAAGGACTTCCGGTTAATTCCCGGGTCAGATTTTCAATGGTTGGATTCAAATCGAAAACCTTTACAATTGAGGAGCTTCTGGATAAGGAAAATATAATACGACTTGATAGTGAGATTTACAATTTACCTGAGGTGATTATAAACCCTTCCGGAAGAATAAGGAAGGTTGGAACAACTGGTATCTCTCCCGGGGGAGGAGTATGCGGATGGGGTGGAACCCAGACCGGTAAAGGATGGGAAGTCGGAACTAAAATAAAGTTGGGAGACATTCCTGTCAGGTTAAGAAGTATACATATTCGCGTTAATAACCAATCGTACGACAGCACTCTGTTTCGGCTGCATATCAGGAATATAGTTGGAAGCTTGCCAGGCAATGAATTGCTGAAGAATGACATTTTAATCTCCTTAACAAAAGAGAAAGGTTGGGTAGAAATTGACTTAGATAAATACAATTTGGTTTACGAAGGCGCTATTGCATTGTCGCTGGAATGGATAAAAATATTCTGTGTGGATATTAACAAATTTATTACTGTTAACGGGGAGAAACGTCTTGCCGCAGGGGTAACATTAGAAAAAAAGCGAAATCAGGGATGCATATTTACAAAATGGGGCACCGAAGCAAAATGGGTAAGACATGATAATGAAAGTCCCTGTATTTACATGACTGTTCAGTAATGGACTACAAAGGAGGCAGTAGATGCCCACATTCTGGAATTCTGTATACATCTTGCGGAATAAAATCTTGCCTGTTTTCTTGACTCAGGTTGATATAAGACCTAAATTTAATTCCGATTTGTTTACTGGAAGTTTAATTTTCCCCTGATCTCTTTAACTTTTAAATCTTAAAGACATGAAAACAAAGTTATTTTTCTTGTTATCAGTTTTCCTGGTTTCCGGGTTTGTTATGCTGTCAGCACAAGACCTGAATTCATCAGGGAATGGCTCAATTGTAACTGAGAAAAAGGTAAATCTTTATGTACCTGTTTATTGCGATGATGTACTTGTTGATGAACTATTGGGAACGATTTCGGCCCACTGGGTGAGGCATTATAAGAATGGAGTTGTCGATTTTACTATTATCAGAGCTTCAGGTGAACTGACAAGCATTATCTCCGGCGAAAAATTTCAGGACATGGAATTCATAAAAATGGAAGTGCCAAAACCAGGCTTTGTCACTTCCTTTGACAATATTAAAGGTGACAAAGGCGCTCTGTACAATATCTCGCTAATAATCGACTGGCCTGAAAATACCTGGGTAGTCAAAAATGCAACCTGCACCGGGAATGTGAAATAGAATTCCATTTTTATTCTCTGACAGCAGAAGCAACAAAATCTGGAAATATAAAGACAAAAAGTCCGGAATGGACTTGGTATGTATAAACAAGGCTGCCGAGATTACTTACTATCAGACCTGATTTTAGGTAATATTTTAGCGTGGTTTAATATGGATTTTGCTGCCGATTAAAATACAAAATTCCGCAAATAGGAATCAGTGTGAAGGGGAGAGTGAGTTTTCATTCATACCTCAGTGACTCCACCGGATTTCTCCTGGCTGCTTTCCAGCTTTGCCATGTCACTGTAATAATTGCGATTGTTAATGCGATTAATCCGGCAAGTGCAAAAATCCACAAGCCTATTTTTGTCTGATAGGCGAAGTTTTCCAGCCATTTATTCAAGACAAACCAGGCCAGTGGCGTGGCAATGAAAAAAGCTATGACTACCCATTTAACGAAATTACGACTCAGCATTACCAGAATTTCTAAGTCACTGGAGCCATTAATTTTTCGAATCCCGATTTCTTTGGTTCGTTTCCTGGCAGAATAGACTGCAAGGACGAAAAGTCCAATGACAGAGATGAAAATTGCAAGAATTGTGAACAGGGTAAATACCCGGCCAAATGCCTGATCGGCTTTGTATTGCATATTGAATTCCTCGTCAAGGAAGAAGTATTGAAAATGATCTTCCGGATAGATCTGTTTCCAGGTTTTTTCAATATTAGCAATTGTTTGTTTTAAACCGGATGAGTTTAATTTGATTGAATAGTATCCAATATCTGACATCCAGCTATATCCATAGAAGAAAATAACAGGTTTAATCTCCTTCCTCAGCGATTCGTGGTGATAATTCTTCAGGACTCCAATAATCTTAAATTCCTTATCTCCAACCCTTACCATGGTATTAATCGCTGATGATGCATCGGAATAACCCAGTTGTTTTAATGCAGATTCGTTTATGATCATAGTATTGTTGCTTTCATTTTCTTCTTCTGAAAACGGCAAGCCTGCAACCAGTTTAAGGTTAAAAGTTGGAATAAAATTATAATCGATATATGCGTATGCAAAAACATTTGCTGCATTGGGCTGATCGGTCACCTTACGGACATCCTGCTTTTTCCACAGAATTTCTTTTCCCGGAAGAATAGACGAGGTGGCAACAGACTCAACGCCGGGTAATTGTCTGATCTGTTCTTTGTAGGCATTTAACCTGGTCATTCGCTGTGGCCGTCCGATTTGAGTTGGTGGGGAAAATGTGACGAGTGTACGATCAATATTAACACCTAAATCAGCCGACTTCATATAATTAATCTGCTTGAAAACAGTAATTACTGCAGCAATCAGGAATATGGATGCAGCAAACTGGGCTACAACCAAAAACTTGCGTAAATCGAGCGAATTTGTTACCGAAGTGTGAATCCCTTTAAACAAATCGAGTGCCTTATATGAAGAAAGATACAGTGCAGGATATAATCCGGAAATAAGTACACCAGCAATGATTATAACGATAAGGACAATTACATAATCCCATCCGATTGATGTTATAATTGGCAGATCAGTGAACGAAGAGAACCTGTCTTTGAGTAGAAACACCAAAACAAGTGCGATTAACACACTAATCAAATTAGTAAAAAACGCTTCAGCCAAAAACTGGTAAACGAGATGTTTCTTCGCTGCACCTGCCATTTTCCTGATCCCAATTGATTTGGCATGGTCAACAGCCCTGATAAGCGTGAGATTGACGAAATTAATCCAGGCAATAATCAGAATAACAATTGCGATAAATATCATGGCTATGACCGAGTTGCGGTCTCCATTTATTTTACTCTCATTGTCCAGATGCGAATTCAGGTGAATGCCTTTTATATTCTGAAGACGAAACTCTGTCTTTCCATTGTTTCCTGTAATCTTTTGAGTATAGTCAACCCCAATCCGGGCAATTTTTGATTCAATTTGCTTACTATCAGTTCCCGGTTTGAGCAACAGATAACTGTACCAGCCATTATAGCCATATTCCCAACTGGTGACCTGTTTTTTCAAAACGTAAGCATTCGGGTTTTTAATAATTTCGGTGCCCGTTACATCATCCCAGTTTTGGTAATAGTGATAGTAGGTCTGGAGACTAAGTAACATATCAAATGAAATATGAGAATTCGATGGAAGATCTTTATAAACGCCAGTAACACAGAAACGCCAGCCCTGGCATACTTTAAACCATTTCCCGACAGCATTTGTTGTTCCAAACAGACTCAGGGCTGCCGATTCTGAAATGACAGAGGAATAGAGCGGAATTAAAGGATTATCTGTTCTAACATCAATGTAGTCGAGTTTAAAAACACTTTGAAAGGTTGAGTCGGCTACATACATCTGAATGTCAGCAATCTGGTTATCTTCATTGTAAACAGTCACAACATCCTTAAAAAGTTGTGTACTGCCAATCACTTCCGGTACTTTCTCTTTTAAGACAGGAGCCATGCCACCAAGTGTCCGGGCGCTATTAAAACTTAGTTCCCCATTTTGATAACGTGTATAGCTGATCCGGTAAATGTTATCGGCATTTTTCCAGTTATTATCGTAGCTGTACTCATGCGCCACATGCATAAGTATCAAAATAGAGGATGCCAGCCCAACAGCCAGTCCGGAAATATTTATTAATGAAAGTGATTTATGCTTAAAGAAGTTTCTTGATGATATTTTCCAGTTTGCAGAGTTCATTTGTAATTTGGTCCTTATGTATATTTAAAATCCCGGGAGACGACCAAAATTAGAAAATTCCCCCAAATATCTTTGTTACTATAAAAATTCGGATGTCATTGCCACAGTTGGCTGGCTAAAAGGAGCATCTGCATTTTACGAAATTCATCACCTAATTCGTTAGCCCTTCTATACAAAACCCTGCAAGACATTGATCTTGCAGGGTTTATGATTATGACACAAATCCTGTTTACCTGAATAATTTTCCGTTACCCGGCTCTAATTTATATGGTTCACAGGAATTTACCTATTCCTGTTCACCTGAGAGGTTTAACAGCAACTTCCTTAAAATATACGGTTGAAAGAGAATCATGATTTTGCAGTCCCATATAACCTGATTCTGGTCTGGGTCCACGCTCCGGTTCGAAATCTCTCGATTTTGGCTGAACCGCATCTCCCTCCTTAAAATCAGTTACCTTTACTCCATTAATTGTCACTATGGTTCTTTGCCCATCGAGTGTAATCTCCATAGTATTCCATTCTCCAGTTTTATTTTGTGGATGGGCCATTGCTTTTGTAAGTGAATACAAAACTCCTGAGCAGTGATACTCGCCTCCTACATGCCTGGTCCCATTGTCAATCTGTACTTCATAACCTTTATTTACTGCATACCATTCATCATTCGGTTTTTCAGGTATTCTTATGAAAACTCCCGAATTGCAGTCATTGTCTTTTACGTTATAAACAACCCTGATAACAGTATTGCTGAATTTCTCAGCAGGATAGAGGATCATGCCCATCCCTCCTACTGTTTTAAGCAGACCATCTTCGACAACAAAATTACCGGGTCCTACCTGTTCCCAGCCTGTTAAATCCTTGCCATTGAAAAGCTGACGCCATTTCTTCTCCTGGTTAGAGCAGGAAATCAGAAAAACCCCAAGGAATAAAACCAAAAGATATTTTTTCATAGGTACACAAATTGATGTCCTCCAATTTAAGAAATTTCATGAAAACATGAGGTGTTATTCTGAAAAATAAAGGATCTGAAGCGTTGGAAAGACGTTCATGATAACCCTTCAGTATGCCATCGTGTCCATCCGGCATTCTTGAACCCTGGTGGAAAAAAGTTTTCATTACTGGATTACGGATGCGTATTTTAAAATGTTTGTTAATCCGAAATCATTTGGGGAATTTTTATTCGAGAACGGTGAATAAAAATGACAGGAGAGAACTTCTAATGCTTTTTCCAAAAATATTCTTTCTGAAAGTTAAATATTATTCCTGCCTGTATCTGATTGGTCTGAGTGGAGTATTCATATCTGATATCAAACCTGAATCTGTCACTTAACCTGAATTCAGTCCCGGCTATTCCTCCAAAACCAAACTTCTCCACTAAATTTATCGTTGGACCGGCATATAACTTTTGCCATGAAGGAGTCATGTTATAAAGGAACTGATGTACAAAATTAATATGGAACCCTGATTTTTTGTTCAGGTATATTTTAGAAAAAGTAGTTGTGCCATCAGTCATATAGTACCTGTCCGAAAAGGTCATAATGCTCATTCCATACTCGATAGCAGAATGTTTAAAGGTTTTTCTGCAACCAAAAACCCATCCGGCACCTTTAACATAGTCCTCGCCTTCAAAAAATCCCTTTACAAATGAGTAGGACGGATAAAAATAAAAATCATTTGATAATAATATCAATTCACCAAGAAGCGCTCCAATGCCAATGTACGTAACAGGTCGTATAGTTTTTTCCGGACTGCCCGAACTTCCGATATTGATCCGGGGCCATGCCGTTTTATAGGATCCCGGATTATCTGAACAATTGCTATTATTCAGAATTACATCAGACGCTATATTTAAATCCTTTGAGAAAGGAAATTCATAATAATAAATGCCAGCTGATTTATTAAATAAATCAATCTCATTTGTGAAATATAATCCATTCCCAGAGAGAGTTAGTTCAGTCAACATACAGATTAAGAATAGAAGACCGTTCTTCATTTTAAGTAGCTGTTAATTTGCAGAAGGGTGATTCAACCTGCCATTTAATTTCAATTTAAACAGGTAAGCAAGGCTGAAAGTTACCGATGTTTCTTTAACCGCGACAGGTGTTGACATTATATTGGTTATGTCGGTTCCTGCTCTTAGCTCAAAGGATAAAAGATCTGATTTGACCGAAAAATCAACTCTTAATCCGAAAATGGCTCCTAAACCTACCTGAAGATCATCCTCCCTTGATTTTGTACCATTATATGAAACCAGGAGAGGAACCCGGCAAAAAGGACCGGCAAAAATTTTCAGATTTGAATTCTTCCCAAATGATAATCCGGGAAGGAGTGAGAATTGGATTACTGAACCCGACAGAGTATAATCGGTATTGGTTATACTGCCATCAGGGTAAGTTCGACGCCATTCAGAATAGTTTATGTTGTGTCTGATCCATATATAGTTCACCTCTGGTTGAAGGGAGAAATGATTGTTGCTTTTGACATCCAGAAATAATCCTAAGCTGAACCCTGCCCTGACTCTGTTTTCGTCATTTACGGTTAAACTGTAGCCATGAGGTCCTGAACCAACTGGCGACATTTGAAAATCAGATAAGCATATCCCTGGACGAATTCCGATTGAAAATCTTCTTATTGTTTCAGTTGTGTCCTTAATTTCCATGCTGAACAGAATGCGAGGGACCATAAACATAAAAAAACACATGGGAAGCAACCGGCTTGAATATTTAAACATCTTGTTTAGTAATTTCTACCTGTAAGCTCTATTTTGACAGATCCTTCAAATAATTACCATCACTTGTCCACCACCTTGCTCAGAAACTTCGTTATCAGTACTTCTGCCTGCGTTAATACAGGCTCCCTATTTACACTTAGTCAAATTTACTAAATAATTTGTGGCAAAATGCACACAAATTATTTTTGCATTATATTTGAACGGGCTATTAAAAAACAATCATAATAGTAAAAGAAAATTATTACTAACATCTTTTTTAGCAAGTATTTACATCCTTAAAAAAATTCAGATGAAAAGAATTCTCAAAATCGCACTTAAAGTATTACTGGCTTTAATTGGATTAGTTTTAATTTTTGTGATTATTGGAGCCATATATGTAAATAACATTTTACTGAACATCGACAAAAAAGACAAATTCAGAAATGCTGAAATTAAAGAAATCACAAAAGATGGATACAAGTTCAAAGATTTGAACCGTAATGGCGCTTTGGATATTTACGAAGATGCCCGCAAGCCGATTGAAGAGAGAGTGAACAATGCTTTATCCCTAATGACTCCGGAAGAAAAAGTGCGGCTTCTGAAAGGTTCCGGAATGGCATCTATGATTGGCAAAGGACCAAAGGACGGAGTCGCTGGCGCAGCTGGCACGATCGTTCCGGTACCGCGTCTGGGCCTCCCGGCCATTATTTTGTCTGATGGTCCGGCCGGATTACGTATTGCACCTACTAGAAAAAACGACAAAAATACTTATTACGCCACAGCATTCCCAATTGGAACTCTCCTGGCATCGACCTGGAATACAGTGCTTGTTGAACAAGTTGGCAATGCGATGGGAAACGAATGCCTTGAATATGGTATTGATGTGATACTCGGACCTGGTGCCAACATTCACCGTAACCCATTATGCGGACGAAACTTTGAATATTACTCAGAAGATCCGGTGGTGACCGGAAATATCGGCGCCGCGATGGTTAATGGTATCGAGTCGAACGGTGTGGGAGCTTCGGTAAAGCACTTCACGGCGAACAACCAGGAAACAAACCGTAATCAAAACAACGTTATTGTTTCTGATCGTGCCATGCGTGAAATCTATCTGAAGGGTTATGAGATCATTGTAAAAAAAGCTCAGCCATGGACCATTATGTCGTCGTATAACCTGGTGAATGGAACCCATGTTTCAGCCAGTAAAGACCTGCTGACCGATATCTTGCGAACTGACTGGGGTTTTGAAGGATTAGTAATGACAGATTGGTACGGAGGAACCAATCCGCCTGCTGAGCTGAGTGCTGGTAACGATCTTTTTGAGCCGGGAACCAGAAAACAATATAAAAGCTTAATGAAAGCCTCAGAAAACGGCAACCTTCCGGCAGAAGACCTCGACACATCGGTGAAACGAATTCTTCGACTGATCCTGAAATCGAAGAAAATGGAAGGATATAAATACAGTAACAAACCCGATCTGAAGGCTCATGCACTGATTTCCCGGCAATCAGCTTCTGAAGGAATTGTGCTGTTAAAAAATAACACCACTCTTCCGATGAAAGGGGTAAAGGAAGTAGCCTTATTTGGAGTAACTTCCTATGAATTTATTATGGGAGGCACAGGTTCAGGAAGCGTGAACGAAGCTTACACAATTTCGCTTAAGGAAGGAATGACCAATGCAGGATTTGCAATAAACGCTGCTTCGGAGAAAGCATTTCTGGCCTTCAAAGCTGCTAACAAGGAAGCCTTTAAGTCCAACGCCCTGTCAAAAATGATTGGCTCAAAACGTCCTCCCGAATTACTTCTTTCAAAAGAATTGTTGGCGGAATGTATTAATACTTCCGATTTAGCCATAATCACGATTGGCAGGAATAGTGGAGAAGGCGTTGACCGTGTGAAAGAAAGCGACTTTGACCTTTCAGGTGATGAACAGAAAATGATCGGTGACGTCTGTGATAATTTTCATGCTGCCGGGAAAAAAGTCGTGGTGGTTTTGAACATCGGTGGCGTAATCGAAACTGCTTCATGGAAAGACAAACCCGATGCCATTTTACTCGCATGGCAGGGAGGACAGGAAGCCGGAAACTCTGTAGCCGACCTCCTGAGCGGGAAGGTTAACCCAAGCGGCAAACTTACAATGACCTTCCCTATTGCCCTGGAAGACCATGCTTCGAGTGCAAACTTTCCAATGAGCGGAGCTCCGATGAACTTTAGCTATATGTTTTCCAAAAAGCTAAAACCCATGGAAAAACAGATTAAAAACAATGACTTCACCAAATACGAAGAAGGTATTTATGTCGGATACCGGCATTTCGATAAAAAACATTTGGATGTTTCGTATCCCTTTGGTTATGGTTTATCCTACACCAGCTTCGGATATGAAAACATGAAAGTGGAAGTAGCCGATGGAATGATTAATATTTCGGTTTCGGTAAAAAACACAGGCGAAGTGGCTGGTAAAGAAACAGTGGAGATCTACACTTCAAAACCGGAAACAGACATCGACCGTCCGGTTCAGGAATTAAAAGCGTTTGCAAAAACACCGACACTCAACCCTGGAGAAACGATTGAACTGATCATGAGCATTCCGGTTTCTGATCTTTCATATTGGAACGAAAACACGTCTTCATGGACTTTGGAAAAAGGTATTTACAGTATTAATGCTGCTTCCTCTTCGAGAGATACGCGACTCAGCCAGAAAATCAGTTTATAGATATTAAATTAAACCTTTTAAAAATAAAACCCAGCAGATAGAAATCAGTGTGAGAGTGAGAGTGAGTATGGAGAAAAAAAGAAGTGAGAGTAATCACTCGTACCTTCGCACTCGCTCTCACTCTCACTCTTTTTTTAAGTGGTGCCACCAGGAATCGAACCGGGGACACATGGATTTTCAGTCCATTGCTCTACCGACTGAGCTATGGCACCTCTTTTCGGTCTGCAAATATATACCTCTAATCGGATTTGGCAAAACCTTTTTTAAAAAAATTACCATTTGGATTCATTTTATTCATAACGTACATTTGCAGACTTACTTATAACCCACGATGGATATCCTCATTCATACCCTCGATAATGGCATTAGGCTGGTCCATCAAACCATCCCCGGCCTTGTGGCTCACTGCGGCGTCATTATAAATACAGGTTCCCGCGATGAATCCCCTGACGAACACGGCATGGCCCACTTCATTGAACACATGCTGTTTAAGGGGACAAAAAAGCGCAGGGCATATCATATCCTCAGCAGGCTCGAAGACGTGGGCGGTGAACTCAATGCCTATACAACAAAGGAGGAAACGGCCATCCATGCTTCCTTCCTGAAGGATGACTACGAAAGGGCCATAGACCTCATAAGCGACATCGTTTTTAACTCAGTCTTCCCTGAAAAGGAGATTGAAAAGGAAAAAGATGTAGTACTCGAAGAGATAAACTCCTACCTCGACACCCCCGCCGAACTCATATTCGACGACTTCGAGGAGCTGGTCTTCGCCGGGCAGCCCATCGGAAGGAATATACTGGGCTCCGAAAAATCGGTAACAGAGTTCTCGAGGGAAAAAGTAACATCCTTCATCGAAAGAAATTATGGCACCGACCAGATTGTCTTCTGTTCAATAGGAAATATTAGCAATGAAAAAATTCTGAAACTCTTCAGGACCTGCTTTGGACAGGTCCCATTATCTCATAAAAACAATAGTTCTTCAGCTAAATGGGAATATAAACCAGCTTCACTGACAGTAAAAAAGGATACATATCAGAACCATTATATAATCGGAAACCTTGCATACAATCTTAAGGATCCCCGCAGGACGGGCATGTACCTGCTGAACAACATCCTGGGAGGACAGGGCATGAACTCCCGCCTCAACCTCTCGCTCCGCGAAAAGAACGGACTGGCTTATAATGTCGAATCAAACTATGCACCATACTCTGACACAGGAGTCTTTTCTATCTATTTCGGTACCGACAGCCAGAACCTCGAAAAGAGTATCTCAATAACTATGGCCGAACTCAACAGGCTCCGCACTTCAAGACTGGGCTCAATACAGCTTAGCAAGGCTAAGAACCAGGTTAAGGGCTACCTGGCCAGGGGCTTTGAAAACCACGAGAGCCTGATGCTGAGTCATGGAAAAAGCATCCTTGTTTTCGACCGGATAGATAATATCGAAGACCTGGTCAAAAAGATTGATCTGATAACAGCAACCGATCTGCTCGAAATAGCCAATGAGGTGTTTGAACCTTCCAGGTTATCTGCTTTGTTGTACAGATGAGAAGAGTTTGGAGTGTCTAGAGTGTCTAAAGTGTCTGGAGTTGAGTGAGAAAACAGATGTTCTTAAATCAGTAATTTGTTTTTTAAATTATTACAGATGAGCAAGAAACTTGAACAATATATTCGTGAACATTCAACACCGGAAGATCCCGTACTTGAAGATCTTTACAGGCAGACCCATATCCGGTTTGTAAACCCAAATATGGTTTCAGGTCATGTGCAGGGGAAATTCCTGGAGTTCATTTCGAGGATGATATCTCCCGAAAACATACTTGAGATCGGAACTTTTACAGGATACTCGGCAATTTGTTTGTCAAAAGGACTGAGGGAGAATGGGAAGCTGATTACAATTGAAATTAATGACGAGCTCTCTTCCTTCGCTGCGGAATATTTCGAAAAAACAGGCACTGAGGATAAGATCGTTGCCATGACAGGTAATGCACTTGAGATAATTCCCTCGCTTGACCTGAAATTTGACCTTGTATTCATCGATGGCGACAAAAGGGAATACATCGAATACTACAAACTCATCATCGGGAAAGTAAATTCCGGGGGATATATCCTCGCCGATAATGTCCTGTGGGGAGGAAAAGTCATCGAAAAGGAGACCAGGGATCCCCAGACTCTGGGCATCATCGCCTTTAATGAGATGATCGCAGGGGAGACCGGCATTGAGAAAATTCTTCTTCCCCTGCGTGACGGGCTGATGCTTATCAGAAAAAAATAGATCAAATGGTACACTTTTTGTTATTCCTTAGAAAAAACTGACATGAAAAAACTTATTTTTCTCCCGGTTATCCTCTTATGGTTACTCCCGGTTTACTCACAGGTGAATAAATCCGACATCCTTTCTCAACTTGAAAGCGACAATACTCCGGTTCAGAATACAGGTATAATGGCAATACTTAAATCGTCGAGCAGGCTGTTCGCTGAAAAAGATGACCTCACATCAGTCATTCTTGTAATACCTTCGGGAGATACTGTTAGTGTACAATCGGTCGACAGTACCTATCTGAAGGTTGTTTACAGGGGAAACGATGGTTATATCTTCAGCAAACATGCTGTAATAAAAACGCCTCCTGCCTTACCTTCGGCAAAGGCTCAGCGTGAAATAATAGCAACACAGTCTGCTCCTGTTTCTGAAAACCAGGCAATCCGTTATGAAAGCCTGAGGGATAAGTACGGAAAGTCGATTGCCGAAAAGCTTATTACAGGAAAGATCTGGAAAGGGATGGATTCGGAAATGGTAAAAGACAGCTGGGGAAATGCCTTCAGGATAAACCGTGTCATCAAGGGAAATCTTGTTACGGAAGAATGGATTTACAGATATACCTGGCTTTATTTTGAGAATAGCGTTCTTTACGACTGGGGTCCTGTAAGAAAATAATCAGGTATGATTTCGATTTTTACGGTTTTTTCTCGCCACGTGTTTGCAGATAAAAAAATTTGTTTATTTTTGCCCCAGATTTCGCGGGAGTAGCTCAGTTGGTAGAGCACGACCTTGCCAAGGTCGGGGTCGCGGGTTCGAGTCCCGTCTCCCGCTCAAAATCAGAGGCTGCAATTGCAGCCTTTTTTTGTTTATACTACTTTGTAAATATTATTTATTCAGATCAGGCCGGAGTTTCCCTATACTCACTCCCACACTGATTTTCTGTGTTTGATATTTTGAGATGTAACGGACTGCACCGGATTATGTAATTAATTACTTACAAGTTTAAAAAAACCAACAGCACATACATTTCTGACTGGTTACCAGATCCGTTCTATTTGGTGATCATGGGGCATTACAAGCACCATAAGGTTATCTCCTGCTGAAACCTGGTTGTATATATTTTCAGGACATCGCCATTTATGTTCATGCTTCTTCAACTCTTTTCCGGCCCCCTTACCCATCCTGTCAATCTCAAAAGCATCTGCCACTTTCATTCTTATATGATGATGTATTGTTTCAGTATAAGTACCATCGTTTGTGCGACTGGTTTCAGATTTTCTTAAAACGATTCCTGAGTAGACCACCGGATTTTTCGAAAGCCTCAATAAGCCAAGGGCATACCGACCTGAAAATATTACTGTACCCACAGTCATAGCTACGCCAACCACCAGGTGTTCCCTGAAAATAATGAATGCAAGAGCAATCAATAAAAGTCCGAAAACAAGTGTTACTCCCAGCATCCATTTTCCGGCGGTCTTCAGCGAATCGATTCGAAGCGACTCATACACTTCAGCATAATTGATTGTGCTTTCTGACATAGCAATTACTTCTTACCGGAAAACTTTACAGGTTGGCACATTCGATCATTACCTGATCGCCGGCACCATCATATTTAAGCGGTTGGAATTTCCCACCAACATAATCCTCCTGATAGGTAATAAGCCTGTATGCACATCGATTATCTTTTGTTTTATAAGCAATAGCTGCACGAATATACCTGTGAAGTATTACTCCTGAGATTTCATGACGACGTATATACCAGTCGGCATCGACGATCGCAATTTTGAGCACTTCAGTACCATTTACAAACCCTGTTTTCCAGTCGTTGGAGTTTTTTAAAGCAGCAATCATCTGGCTCTCGGTGGTTGAATTTGTCATAAGGGCTTTGGGGAACGAGGCATTTTTAGACCCGGCCGAAGCTGCTGCCTGGTTTATGGCAACTGCCTTTTGAGCGTAAACGCCATAGTCGCTTCCCTCAATCGTGAACGAACCGGTGGCAACAGGTTCATAATTGCAATTAACTACAATTTTCAATGAATGTTTTCCCGGCTGTAATGTTGCCATGCTTTCGGCAAAAGCAACCGGACCTTCATATTTTTTCCCGAATTCTTTGTAGGTGATTTCTGATGATCCATAAGCAGTTGTCTTATCCGGTTCAGGAATAATGTCAACTACCAGATAGTTATTCTGTAATGCCTTGCCCGACACCCACATGGTGGCAAAAACAAGTTGTTCTTCACTAGGTTGCTGGTAGTCGTAAAGTGGTGGTACAACTTTATATATATACACCTCAACCTCAACTTTCGATTCGGGCTTTGCATTGAAAAGTCCCTGAACAGTTTTTGGAAGATAGGCCACGCTATATATTGCGTCACCTGCTTTAAATGATTTTTCAGGAGAAGAAACTTTATTAGATTCAGCCATTTTTTTAGAGAAAATGATTTCTCCCTGATTTTGTGATAGCGCATCCATACTCATAATAATTAGCATTAGTAATGTTACAAATGGTTTCATTTTATTTGATTTTAAAAGATTATTTTTTACTGTGCCCCATACCCGCTTAAGTTACCGAATAGATTCATCGTTTCTTTCCAGGGATACTTGTTGCAGAACATTGTAACACTCGATGACATTGTTCCCTGCAGGTTCATACCCAACATTGAGCGCCACTGATTGGCAGCCGAATTGCGGTCGAGGTCTGTTTTTTCCGAATAACGTGCATTCAGGTAACCGTCAAGATAGGCTTTGCTTATTTTCAATTCTTTTGGAATCTCGTTTTTATTTCCACTGGCACTGGCAATTTCAAGGTCGCCAAAGTCCCCTGCATCAATTCGGAGCCGGGTATTGCTTGCAGGACTAAAGTGGAAGTCTTTGTCTTTGTTTACGAAGAAAATATTGTCGTCTGCTTTTACCCATTCGTTTTTATTGAAACGTGTATGGTCAATACCGGCTAAAATTGATGCGCCAATTATGTTATGATGTATGTTATAGTTGCATTTAGTCATTACACGTACACCATAACCCATGTCAAGAAAATCCTTTGTCCTGCTCCATGTAAACAGAATTGTATTGTTTGCAATTTCAACTTCGCCGCAAAGGGCCAGGGTATTAGGACCGCCTGTACTTGCACATGTACCATAAATCTCGATGGCTGCCATTCGGTTACCCACAAATACATTGTTTTTAACTGTGAATTTTCCGCTGCGGTGACCTGCCTGCAACGCAAAACTTGCACCATTCACAAAAACGCAATTCTGAATCGTAACATCACCTCCTGTAGTAGCACTTACAAATTGAAGCAGTGGTTCAAATACTGTTGGGTTGCCAACGGGTGGGCGTTCTGTATCAGGCAACAGACGTCCGCCTTCAATTCCTTCAATAATACCTTCTTTCGCATGGTAAGCATTTCGCTGGCCCCCATCGAAGACAATGTGATCAATTACTGTGCCTGCCACATCTTTTGTAAATTTCAGAATAGCTTTTCGTGTTGACCGGGCGCTTTCGTTATCGGGCTGTATTGCTGTAGGATGAACCTTGATATCCTGTACCGAAAAATCTTCATCAAAACTTCCAAAGAGCTGCACGGCTTTCGGACTTTCGATAAACCCAATGTTTAGTGTTCCCATGTAGACTCCACCGGCAATATTGATTATGGCTCCGGGTTGGGCAATTGAAATTGCTTTATCGATGTTTTTCAGCGGAGAGGTCTTACTACCGTCATTTTTATTACTGCCTTTCGTAATGGAAACATAGAGTACTTGTTCGCTTTCGGCCATTAGAAGCTTTTCAGATTCCCCGGCCTGTTGTGTTTCATCTATTGCTGATTCTGTCCCGGTTATCTGATTCATTGCTTCAGGCGAGGATCGGGTTTTTTGAGTTTTTGCTTCGGCTGGCAATAACAACGTCATTATCATTATTGCAACAAATGCCCTAATGCTTCTCTTTGTCGTCATAATCATGATTTTTAGGTGATTGATAAATAATATTTAGTTGATATTTTTCTACATATACTTAATCAATACTCACAGGGATAATTATTCTGCTTTGAGAGGAAAAGTAGCGACAACCAATCAATTGAACAAAATCTGATTTAAATTTAGTAAAATATTCTGAAAACTAAATCAAATAAAAACTCAAATATTCTGACCTGTAGAAATCTGTGAGGATGAGTACCGGTCACAAGTCTCTTCAATTTAATCCGAAAGAATTTTCTTTGAGATAATGTTGCCAATGGATGTGCAACTTCCGTTCAGCGGAGCCGCTGGCGCTATCAATATAGCGTGAGAGCGAATGCGGGACACATATGATTCTCACTCATTTCCTTTTTCCCAATACTCACTCACATTCTGATTTTCCGGTTTTTGTATTTTTTACCTTTTTATTTCCGAGATTATTTCGTCATTTATTATCCCGCTGAACTTCTCTGCCCCAATGAAGTTCAGATGATCGTTATCGTAGAAATCCTTTTCGGTAAAACGGTCATCCCTGAAATAGTTGAAATACTTACAACTGTACTTATTGCAAAGTCCGTTTATTGCAAGAGTATTCTTCCTCTCAATCTCCCGATCAATGAATTTGTAATAAGTCGGAAGTACCGGGGTTGTTATGAATACTACTTCCACCTGTTGTTTCCTGCATTCATCAACCAGTGTTTCAAGAGTTGAATATATTTCATCGTAACGCGAAGGCCAGCAGAGACCATCATGAAATTCAGCCCTCTCCTTCCCTGCCGAGTCACTTATAAAGACGTTATTCTGCAAAGTGTCGTATCCTAACCAGCCATTACGATTTAGATTCTGGGAGAAATCCTCGTTGAAAAAATGTGCAGCATATCCTACTGATTCCTGGGGAGTATATAACATCAGCAGACTGTATAATTTAGAGTCGTGCCATTTCAATTCGGGATAACGGATGTCCCAGAACTGCGAATAAAAATAGTCGCGCCATCCCTCCTTGTCGTCATGAAGCTGATGCCAGAGCGAAAAGTAAGAGATGTTTATTATAACGCATTTAAGGGATTTCATCCTGTCGATATACTTCAGGCAGAGCTCCTTGTCGTAAAATATCGACTGGCTCATATTGCTGAGTGTAAACCCCTTCATTGAGAAGTATTCAGGATTTACACCAAGGAGTGTTTGAGAGTTGCCAAGCACAAGTACACTTATACTGTCAAGCTGATTTTCGAGGCTGGCCCTCTTTGTATTGTACAGATTTGGAATCTTACGCAGCTCATACTCAAAAAAAGCCATCAGCAGCAAAACCGGAATCAACAATATCAATGCTTTTTTGAATAGTTGTACCATATCCTGTTTCACTGTTTAGAATTGAAAATAAATAAACTGTCTGTTTTCATAAACCCCCAGGAAAATGATTGACAGGATAACTGAATAATAGATGCTCCATCGAACATAAACGGGGCTTTCGCTGATCCACTCCGACAGCCGGTACCTGTTCTGCAGCAGGTGAATGATTTCCATGACGATAATCGCTCCAAACCCTATTAACATCTGCGGTTTTGAAAGTCCAAGGTGAAGGTCGACAGCGACTCCCTTTGAAACATTCAGAATCAGATCGTGAATGTTTTGTCCGGTATCGGTTATGGAATGTTTTATGATATAGAGCGCTTCCTGGAGGGAATTTGCCCTGAAAAATATCCATGAGAAAGTTACAAGCATAAAAGTCAGCAGGGTTTGCAAGACGCTGTTAAGCAGTGGATGCTTGTTAAGTCGTGTTACCCTCGACAATTTCTCCCTCATGCTTTTTGTAACAAGTGCAAAAACAAGAAAAAATCCGTGAAGAGCGCCCCAGATCACGAAAGTCCAGCTGGCTCCATGCCATAATCCGCTTATCAGGAATACTATGAACAGGTTAAGATACCACCTGGGGATTGTAACCCGGTTCCCGCCCAGGGAAATATAAAGATAATCGCGGAACCACGATGATAACGAAATATGCCATCTTCCCCAGAATTCATGTATGCTTTTCGAGTGATATGGACGGTCGAAATTTTTCATCAGCCTGAATCCCATTACCCTTGCAGCGCCGATAGCCATGTCGGAATAACCCGAGAAATCGCAGAAAATCTGAAATGAAAAGAATATTGTTGCAATAACCATGCTCAGACCCTGCTGCTGAAATGGATTGTTATATACCGTATCAACGGCAATCGCAAGCCTGTCGGCAATAACCACCTTTTTGAACAAACCCCAGGCCATTAGTTTCAGTCCGTCAGTAATCCTCCGGTAATCGAAGCTGTGCTTCTCATAGAACTGATGTATCAGGTTCTGTGGCCTCTCAATCGGCCCTGCAACAAGCTGCGGATAAAACATCACATAGAGAGCATAAATTCCAAAATTCCTTTCCGCTTTTTGCTTCCCCCTGTATACTTCGATAGTATAGCTCATTGCCTGAAAGGTATGAAACGAAAGACCAATAGGCAGAATGATAGAAAGATAAGGTACCGGGTTCTGGTGGCCGAAAGTACCCAGAATGCCTGTAAGATTATCATTCAGGAAATTATAATACTTAAATATTGCAAGAACCCCGATGTTCGCTATGAGGCTGGCAATAAGGAACCATTTCTTCATTTTTCCCTCAGTCTTTTCGAGATATATCCCGGCGAAATAATCAATCACAATTGTAAATCCTAAAATCAGGATATAAACCGGGATGAAGGCCATATAAAAGTAACAGCTCGAAGAAAGCAGAAGGAACCACCTGTATTTATGCGGTATCGCAAAATAGACAATAGTTACTAAAACAAAGAAAACAAGGAAATGTAACGAGTTAAAAAGCATGCTGTACCTGTATTTATTTTAATCAACCAAGTTACATCCCGTCTTATCAAACAACTTCAGAGTCAACGTATTTATTCAGGACTAACAGGCTGAGTCACCATATATGGCAACATATCAGTGTCAAATTTATAAACTTTACGACTATTACATAATTGTTAATGCTGAATTTTGATATACATATGGAATCATGATCTGATCGTCGCGGACGGATTGACCAATATCTGTCTTAAAAATTCATAATTCTTATTTTACATCCCCCGGAGGCTCGTTAAGAGCAAAATATTTTACTAATTTCGTATTTCTTGCCGGAATAATTGAAAATCCTTAATCTGAAAATTATGAAAAAATTACGCTTACTAATTCTTTTAATTATGACTGCAGCCCTGTCAGCCTATGCATCGCAGGCTAAAAAGACGGAGTTATCGATTCCCAATGAGAAGTACACCCTTCCAAACGGACTTACCGTGGTTCTCAATGTAGACAAGTCGGATCCGATAGTTGCAGTTGCTGTTTATTATCATGTCGGCTCAAGCCGCGAAGTCCCCGGAAAAACCGGTTTTGCCCATCTCTTTGAACACATGATGTTCCAGAAGTCGGAAAACGTGGCAGAAGATCAGTTCTTCAAGAATATCCAGGGAGCTGGAGGAACGCTCAATGGCAGCACCAGTCAGGACAGGACCAACTATTACGAGGTCGTCCCGAAGAATGCTCTCGAAATGGCACTCTGGATGGAATCGGACAGGATGGGTTACCTCACCAACACTGTGACTAAAGCCGCCCTTGTAAACCAGCAGAATGTTGTTCAGAACGAAAAACGCGAGAGCGTAGATAATGCAGCCTATGGTTTTAACCAGGGCCTGATAGCAAAAAACCTTTTCCCGAAGGGCCATCCATACAGCTGGACAGTAATCGGTGAAATGGAAGATCTTACAAGTGCAACAGTAGATGATGTTAGAGCTTTCCACAAGAAATACTATGCCCCTAATAATGCTACTCTCACAATCTCGGGCGATATCAACAAGGCTGAGGCAAAAGCGCTTATTTTGAAATATTTTGGTGAAATACCTTCAGGAGCTGCAATTGAAAAAAGAGGGGCTATGCCTGTAAAACTAGCTTCTACAATTAAGCTCTATCATGAGGATAATTTTGCCAAGGCTCCGCAGCTTACAATGGTATTCCCTACTGCCGAGAGATACTCAAAGGATGCCTATGCGCTCAACTTCCTTGGCGATCTCCTCTCAAACACAAAAAAAGCTCCGCTCTATGTCGTCCTTGTTAAGGAGAAAAAACTTACCTCAAGGGTCATGACCCGTAATATGTCGCAGGAACTTACCGGAACATTCACAATCTCCGTAAGTGCAAACCCCGGCGGGAACCTTACCGATATTACAAAGGCAATAGCAGAAGGATTGGCAAAATTTGAGAAAGAGGGATTCACAGAAGAGGACCTGACCAGGATTAAAGCAGGTTACGAAACCCGTTTTCTTAATCAGATGGCCAGTGTACAGGGGAAAGCCTTCCAGATGGCGGAATATACAATGAATACAGGAGATCCCGAGTACTTCAAGAAAGATTTCGCTGCTACTCAGGCTGTTACTATGGACGATATCAAAAAAGTCTATGAAAAATATATTAAAGGAAAGAACTATGTAATGACCAGCTTCGTTCCGAAAGGTCAGGTTAATCTGATAGCTGAAGGATCAGTAAATGCAGGTATCGTGGAAGAAGATGTTACGAAGGCAGCAGAAGTAAAAGCAGTTGCAGTGAAGGAAGATCCAATCGTTAAAACCCCTGCAAAATTCGACAGGTCAGTAATGCCAACAATTGGTGCCGACCCTGAAGTTACTATCCCTGCAACATGGAAAGGAACTCTTTCAAACGGAATGAAGATCTGGGGTATCACACACAGCGAGCTTCCTCTGATCCAATACTCTATATCGATTGATGGCGGCCACATGCTCGACAAAGTTGAAAAAGCGGGTGTTGCAAGCCTTATGGCAACTATGATGAATGAAGGAACAAAGAATAAAACGCCGGAAGAACTCGAGGATGCAATCGGTCTGCTCGGCGCATCGATAAGGGTATCTGCGGGTAATGAAGACATCTCAATTGATGTCAGCACCCTTGCACGGAATTTCGACAAGACACTTGCCCTGGTTGAAGAGATCCTCCTTGAGCCACGCTGGGATGCCGAACAGTTCGCACTTGCAAAGAGCCGTATTGTAAATAACCTGAAGCGCAATGCCGCAAGTCCTGATTACCTGGCATCGAAAAACCTGTCAAAACTTATGTTCGGCGAAAGCATTCTTGCCGTTGAAGCATCCGGGACTGAAGCTTCTGTTGCTGCAATTACACTTGATGACCTAAAAGATTATTATAATACGTATCTCTCTCCTTCGATAGCCAATTTCCTGATTGCAGGCGATATCGACAAGACTAAAACAGAGAAAATCCTGGCCGCATTAAGCCAGAAGTGGAAAGCCAAAGATGTTGTAATACCTGATATTAAAGTACAGGGCCCTCCGGCAGCTTCGCAGATTTACTTTGTCGATGTTCCGGGTGCCAAACAATCTGTTATATCCATCGGAGCTCCCTCAATTCCGAGATCTGATCCGGCATTCTATTCAGCCACTGTTGCCAACTATAAACTTGGAGGCTCATTTAACGGAGTATTCAACCTGATCCTAAGGGAAGAAAAAGGATTCACCTACGGTGCAAGGTCTAGTTTCTCGGGAGCAAAAAATTATGGCACATTCACTGCCTCTTCACGGGTAAGGACAAATTCAACCCTTGAGTCGGTAACAATATTCAAGACCGAAATGGAAAAATACCGCGAAGGTGTGCCACAGGAATTTGTCGACTTTACAAAGTCGTCGCTTCTTAAAGGCAATGCGCTGAGGTTTGAGACACTTGGAGGACTTCTTGGAATGCTCAATACAATGGCCGCATACAACCTGCCTTCAGATTATATCAAGCAGGAGGAAGCATTCGTGAAAGGACTGACTGTTGACAAACTTACCGGATTGGCGAAGAAATACATCGACCCCTCGAAAATGTATTATGTCGTAGTTGGCGATGCAAAAACCCAGCTCGATGAACTCGAAAAAATCGGTTTAGGTAAACCAGTGCTCGTAAAATAGAAGGCAAAACTCTGTGTAACTCTGTGCTCCCTCCGTGTATCTCTGTGTTAGTTCTTCAAAAGTTACACAGAGAGACACAGAGGTTCACAGAGAGACACAGAGATTTCAGTTTTAGACAGAGGCTCAATAATGATAATCTTCAGGTTTTTATCTGTTGTTTTTCATTATCTTGGGCCTTCATTTTTTTAAGGCTTCATTACCTCAAATTTAAACTTATTCTAGATGAAAAAAATCTTATCAGTCTTATTAGTAATCCTTACCATTGCATTTTCTTCCTGCAAAACAGAAAAGAAGGATGCTACTCTGTCGATCCCGGCAGAGAAATATACTCTCGCTAACGGACTTACTGTCATTTTAAACGAAGACAAATCCGATCCCATTGCAGCTGTAGCTATATTATATCATGTTGGATCAAGCCGTGAAGTACCCGGGAAAACGGGTTTTGCACATCTCTTTGAACACATGATGTTCCAGAAGTCGGAAAATGTGGGTGAAGACCAGTTATTTAAACTCATACAGGGAGCAGGCGGCGAGCTCAACGGAGGCACAGGACAGGATGCTACAATGTACTATGAAGTAGTTCCCAAAAATGCACTTGAAATGGCTTTATGGCTCGAGTCCGACAGAATGGGCTATCTTGAGAATACAGTAACAAAGGCAGCCTTCGTAAATCAGCAGAATGTTGTTCAGAACGAAAAAAGAGAAGGTGTTGACAATGCGCCCTACGGATTCAATGAATACCTTATTCTGAAAAACCTTTATCCCGGCGGACATCCTTACAGCTGGGATGTTATTGGCGAAATGGCCGATCTGACAAATGCAACAGTCGATGATGTAAAAGCATTTCATAAAAAATTCTATTCACCCAACAATGCAACACTTGTCATCTCGGGCGACATAAACAAGGAAGATATTAAACCTCTCGTCGAGAAATATTTCGGAGAGTTACTACAAGGTGAACCAATTGAAACAAGGAGCACAATGCCGGCAGCTTTAGCTTCAACTATTAAGATCTACCATGAAGACAATTTCGCCAAAGCACCTCTTCTCACAATGGTCTACCCCGGAGCAGCACAGTTTACAAAGGATGGCTATGCCCTTGATTATCTTGCATCACTGCTTTCCGATGGCAAGAAAACACCGCTTTACAAAGTACTTATAAAAGATAAGAAGCTGACTTCTGAGGCATATGCATATAGCGGCGCCCAGGAACTTACCGGAGCTTTCAGGATTTCTGTTATGGCTAATCCCGGCGGAAACCTGAATGATGTTGAAAAGGCTGTCTTTGAAGCCTTCGACATGTTTGAAAAAGAAGGATTTACCGAAGAAGACCTCACAAGGATAAAAGCCAAAAACGAAACTAATTTCTACAATGGTTTTTCAAGTATATTGAGTAAGGCTTTTACCCTTGGTCAGTACCAGATGTTTAAGAATGATCCACAGTATTATTCTGAAGATTTCGCAATGGCTCAGTCAGTCACAATGGCCGATGTAAAGATGGCTTACGAGAAATACATTAAAGGAAAGAACTTCGTTGAAACAAGTTTTGTTCCAAAGGGTGAAACCGCACTAATTGTTGCAAACTCAGTTAAGTCAGACATAGTTGAAGAAGATGTAACAAAGGCTGCAGAAGTGAAAGCAGAACCAGTGGCAGAGGAGCCGATTGTTAAAACACCTACAAAATTCGACAGGTCTGTTCAGCCGGTCGCGGGTCCCGATCCTGTAGTAACCATCCCACCCGTATGGAAAGGTTCATTAACCAACGGAATGAAGATCTGGGGAATAGAACAGAATGAGCTTCCTCTTGTACAGTATTCAATAGTAATTTCAGGTGGTCATCTTCTCGATCAACAGGGAAAAGAAGGACTCGCAAATCTTACCGCGTCTTCTCTTAACGACGGAACTAAGAATAAAACACCCGAACAACTCGAGGATGCAATTAAGTTGCTTGGAGCCTATATTAATGTTTATGCCGAAACTGAAAAGATTACAATCAGTGTAAATACTTTGGCCAGGAACTTCGAAAAAACACTTGCCCTTGTTGAAGAAATGTTGCTGGAACCACGTTGGGATGTAGAACAGTTTAATCTTGCCAAAACCAGGGAAGTCAACAATATTAAAAACAACCAGGCTGATCCCAATTACCTTGGAGCAACAAACCTCAACAAACTTATTTTTGGCGAAGGCAACATACTTGCAACAGATCTTTCAGGTACTGAAGCCTCTGTCAATGCAATGACAATCGACGATCTGAAAGGTTTCTGGGAAAAATACTTCTCTCCATCAGTAGCTCAGTTTATGATAGTTGGAAGTGTTGACCAGCCAAGAGTTGAACAGGCTCTTGCAGGTCTTAACGAAAAATGGAAGGCCAAGGAAGTTTCGCTTCCACAGCTTAAGACACCTGAAGCTCCTGCCAAATCCCAGATCTGGTTTGTCGATGTTCCCGGTGCCAAGCAATCGGTTATTTATATAGGTGGCCCATCAATATCCCGTACAAATCCCGACTATTATCCCGTCTTTGTTACAAACTATAAACTTGGCGGTTCATTTAATGGCATCTTCAATCTTATCCTCAGGGAAGAAAAAGGATTTACCTACGGTGCACGGTCAGGATTCAGCAGTGCTACAAATTACGGCAAATTCAGCGCTTCATCGATGGTTCGCACGAATTCAACACTTGAATCGGTAACAATTTTCAAGACTGAGATGGAAAAGTATCGTAAGAATATCCCGCAGGAGTATGTCGATTTCACAAAATCGGCTCTGCTTAAGAGCGATGCCCGCAATTTCGAAACTGCAGGAAGCCTTCTTTCAATGCTTAACACCATGGTGATGAATGGATTGCCGGCTGACTACATCATGCAGCAGGAAGCCTTTGTAAGAGGACTTACTTCCGAAAAGGTTTTGGAGCTTGCCAATAAGTATATTGATCCTTCAAAAATGTACTATGTGGTAGTTGGTGATGCCAAAACACAGCTCAATGACCTTGAGAAAGTAGGATTTGGCAAGCCGGTACTTATTAAATAAATATTTTTTCCTCTGTGGCCCTCAGTGCTACCTCCGTGTAACTCTGTGTAACTCCGTGGTTGAAAAACGGTTACACAGAGAGACACGGAGAAGACACAGAGGGCCACGGAGTTTTATTTGCTGGCAGCTCTTTAATCTGTTTTGATTGAAGATTAATTATTATAAATTTGCGCGGCGCTTCAGGTTCCGTGACTTGCACGACCGCAAGACCTGCATGACCTGCAAGACATAAAAAGCGCCCGGATGGTGGAATGGTAGACACGCAGGACTTAAAATCCTGTGACCTCACGGTTGTGCGGGTTCAAGTCCCGCTCCGGGTACAGAAAGCCTCGATTTATCGGGGCTTTCCTCATTTAGTAGGTGC
>CAIMVD010000003.1 GCA_903844815.1 uncultured Bacteroidota bacterium
AATTCTTCACCCCTCAACCAGAGAATACTCTTTACAGGAGCTTTTAAATAAAATTACTAATGAAAATATTCATTCTGAGGTTACTACAGGAGACCAGACAGGAGGCGAAGCATGGTAGCTTATGTTCCTGACCGGGGTGATCTGGTTTGGCTTCAGTTTGACCCGCAAATTGGACATGAACAGGCTGGGACGAGACCTGCATTGACTCTATCCCCAAGAGCATATAATGAAAAAGTCGGACTCGCAATTTTTTGTCCTGTTACAAGCAATGAGAAGGGTTATCCTTTTGAAGTGAAAATCGAAGAACAAAAAATCCGGGGTGTAATATTGGCCGATCAGGTTAAAAGCCTTGACTGGAGAAAGAGAGAGGCACAATTTATTGTTAAAGCACCTGCAAAAGTTGTTATTGAAGTAATTAAATTATTAAGTACTTTGGTAAACTAGTCTTTTAACCTTAGTGAATTAAATGATTAAAGTTGTATGAATAGGGAGGAAGGCTGCTTATGACTGTAATGGATATCAGGGGTCTTTCTGCAAGGGCATACAACAGGATCTTAAAAGTAGCAAGGGCAGCCGCCGATCCGGAAGCCTCTGATAAGATTAATGCCTCTCATATCTTCGAAGCAATCAACCACCGGAATCCCGACAGGGATGGGTGGCATGATAGGTTTATTTCAGAATATGTATTATATTCCGAACCTGTTTGCCGTGATATTTCAGTTAGCTTGTGAACAGAGAAGTAAACCATAAACATTAACAAATTAAAACTATATGAAAAAATTGTCTTTGCTTGGCACCGGACTTATAGGCGCCTTTTATACAATGTCGCTGACAGGACAGCGCAGACCGGATCGAATCGTAAATGTATGTTCGGGCCACGAAGAGTCGGCCAGGAAATTCGCTGAGAAATGGAATATCCCCAGGCATACAACAAGCATGAAAGAGGCCATTGAAGATCCGGAGGTAGAGGTTGTTGTGGTAGCCTTGCCGAACTACCTTCATAAGGAAGCAATCCTGATGGCCTGTAAGGCGAAAAAAGGAATCCTTTGCACCAAGCCACTGGCTACAAACGGAGCTGAGGCTGCAGAGATACTTGCTGCAGTTGAGGAAGCCGGAGTCTTCCACGGTTACCTCGAGGACCTTGTCTATACTCCAAAAACCCTGAAAGCTATTGAAATGATCAGGAACGGATCATGTGGACGCATACTCTGGACCAAATCGCGGGAGGCTCATTCCGGTCCTCACAGCGCCTGGTTCTGGGATAAAAAGCAATCAGGTGGCGGAGCCCTGGTTGACCTTGGCTGCCATTGCATAGAGATTGGAAGGAACTATATAGGAAAAGATATCAGGCCTGTTGAGGTGATGTGCTGGGCCGAAACCCAGGTAAAACCCATCGAGGCGGAAGACCATGCGATAGCGCTTATCAAATACGAGAGCGGAGCAATCTCTCAGGTAGAGGTCAGCTGGAACTTCAGGGGTGGAATGGACCTCAGGGATGAAGTATCAGGAACGGAAGGAACGATAAGGCTCGATCACTGGCTGCGTACAGGATTGGAAGTATTCACAACAGGTAATACAGGGAATTATGTCTCGGAGAAGACTGAAAGCGATTCCGGCTGGCTCTTCCCGGTAGGGGATGAGGTCCATTCCCTTGGATATAATGATATGTTTACCGACATGCTTGATTCATTGGAGCAGGGGAGAGAGCCAAAGGAAACCTTCTACGACGGTTATATCGTCAACGCTATCATGGACGCCTGCTACAAGTCGGCCGGATCCAAAAAATGGGAGCCTGTTGAGCTTGCAGTCTGGAGAGGAACGGAAGGACTATCATCTAATGTCGACCTGATCGATTTTGATGAGCTTCATTATCTTATCAAAGAAGAGAAGATGCCCGATGGAAATATTAAAATAATGCTGAAGGAAAAGACGACAGGTAACATCATTCAGAAAATCAAATCCGAAAAGTGATGTAAAAATCAACACATGTTGAATAAATATACAAGTGGTATAAATACATTGATTAACAGACTGTTAATGAAATAACAAGACATAAGTGTAAATAAATTCAACACATCGGGTTGTTTAGCATCTCAGCTTTTAAGATTTAAGTTACATTAAGTCAGGGTATTATGCCCTGACTTTTTTATTGGCACTATTGTTGATTTAATATACAGGAACTGAACAGCAAGAGTTCTTACTGGTTTTGAAAACGTCAGATTAAATAGAATAACCTCTTATTTTAAAATTATGAAAAAGATAGTGTGTTTTTTAACAGTTTTGTTTTTAATGAGTTACGGAAGTTTTTCTGTCATGGCTTCAGTAAACCCGGACGAAACTAACTCCGGTGATTCTATCAGGGTGGTATCTGCACCCGAATTATTGACTCTCTCGGAGAAGTGGGCGGCAGAATACAACAGGTTAAATCCTGACGTGAAAATCAAAATCGTTCAGGCTGATGGAAAAATTCCGGCAGCAACCTTTTTCAGGGAAGGTGTCATTGGTTTCGTTCCTGATAATTATCTGGCCGCAGCTGAAATTGAATCAGCATGGAAAATGGTTGTCGGCAGGGATGTAATCGTCCCGGTAATGAACGCGAATAATCCTTTTCTGGCTGAGATAAACGATCATGGTATTTCAGCAGGGTCATTGAAGATGTTTCTGAGCGATCCTGATTCACGTACCTGGGGTACCCTGCTCGGAGGTGTTCAGAAAGATAAGGCTTCATACTATATGTTAAATGATCCCTCGCTTACTTCTAACCTCTCTCTTTTCCTTGAAAAGGACATAGTAACAGAGGGAGGGACCGGCGTTGGCAATAGTGATGAACTAATTGCAGCCATCAGGAAGGACCCTTATGCTATAGGATTTTGCAGGCTGGCAAACATCCTCGATGCCGACAATCAGGCTTTCACTGCAAATATCAGGCTGATACCTGTCGACAGGAATAATAACGGAACCCTCGACTACAATGAAAAAATATATGAAGATTTAGGTGCTTTTTCAAGAGGCATATGGATAGGGAAATATCCAAGGTCGCTGGTTACAAACATTTACTCTGTTTCAGGTGTACAGCCTACGGGTGTTAAGGAAACAGCTTTTCTGAAATGGGTCCTTTCCGACGGGCAGAAATTTCTTGGGAACAATGGCTTTTCTGACCTCCTTGTTGCCGAAAGACAAAGCGCCGCCGACAGGCTTTATATAACCAGGGTTTCTCCTCTTCAGGCCGGCTCTGATTTCTCCTTGCTGAAAGCAGCAATGGCGATACTCGGACTGATAATTGTTGCAGGATTTATTGCTGATGCTGCCTTCAGGTATAACAGGCGCAAAAATCTTGTAATGAATGTAGTAACTACCTCGCCTCTTTCGTTTCCCGGAGAAAGCGGAATTAAGGTTCCTGCAGGACTCTATTTCGACAAGACCCACACCTGGGCATTCATGGAAAAGAGCGGAGTTGTTACAGTTGGAATAGACGACTTTCTTCAGCATGTTACAGGTCCGATCTCAAGAATCAGGATGAAGGGTGAAGGAAAGAAGATAAAAAAGGGAGAGCCTATCCTGTCTATCATCCAGAACGGGAAGCAGCTTCATCTTTATGCACCTGTATCGGGAACTATTACTGAACAGAACTCGAGGCTGGAGGAGAATTCAACCCTGATAAATGAATCGCCCTACGGCGAGGGCTGGATTTATAAGATAGAACCATCGAACTGGATCAACGAAAATCAGCTTCTGTTTATGGCTGACAGGCAGAGACAATTTCTTAAAAAAGAATTTTTGAGGCTCAAGGATTTTCTTGCTGCTGCAGTGAATGGACAGGAAGGCAATCTTATACCGGTTGTGTTGCAGGACGGGGGAGAGATAAAAGACGGAATCCTTTCGGATATGGGGCCGGAGGTATGGGAAGACTTTCAAACCAATTTTATTGATCCGTCAAGACAGGTCTGGTTTTACGAGATATTTTAAGAATCTAAATAAAAAAAGTCATGGATTTAAACAGAAGAACATTTTTCAGGGTCCTGGGTGCGACGGGGATCGCTGCGGCAACGGGACAACGCCTGGCAGCTGCTCCCCCCGGAGGAAGCCTTACCGAATTCTCCGGCATACTATATGATTCAACTCTTTGTGCAGGCTGTCAGAACTGCGAAGTCACGTGTGCAGAGGCAAACGGCCTGCCTGCCCCGACAGCGACGATGGAAGCAGGGGTAACCAGGAACACCGACGAAGCACACAGAACCGTTGTCAACACCTTTACAACTTCAAAGGGCGAAGCTTTTTGCAAAAAACAGTGCATGCATTGCAACGAACCTGCCTGTACTGCCGCCTGCCTGACTCAGGCTATGTACAAGACAAAGGAAGGGCCGGTTATCTGGAGAGGCGAAAAGTGCATGGGATGCCGTTATTGCATGGTCTCATGTCCTTTCGACATTCCTAAATTTGAGTATCACAGCGCAAATCCCAAAATTGAGAAATGCACAATGTGCTATGAGAAAATGATTGATGGCAAAAAACCGGCATGCGTTGAAAACTGCCCTGCCGGAGCTCTTGTCGCGGGATCCAGAAGAGAGCTTATTAAAGAAGCGCGGAAAAGGATCGCTGCCAATCCCGACCAGTATGTTGATTATATCTATGGAGAACATGAGGCAGGCGGAACCGGAAGCCTGTATCTTTCGGGTGTCCCCTTTGATGAGATTGGTCTTAAAACTTCAATCCAGACAAAGTCGTATCCCGAACTTTCTAAGGGATTTCTTTACAGCGTTCCAACGATTTTTGTTCTCTGGCCAGCGCTGCTGCTGGGTCTGAAAGAAGCCACCAAAAATAATAACTCTAACTCTGAAGATCATGAATAGCCCAGGTTATGCTCTTGCAAAAGACAATGACGGCAAACCCTTCTGGAAATTTATTGCCGGGGAACTAAAGCCAAAAGGCAAGTTTCTTACGCCTTTCAATATCATATCGGTTCCCGTGATGATAGCCGGACTGATAATCATCGTAATCAGGTTCTGGAAGGGACTTGGAGAGGTTACGAACCTTACACAGGAGGTTCCATGGGGACTTTGGATAGGTTTTGATGTGGTCACAGGTGTTGCTTTTGCCGGCGGAGCCTATGTTCTGACCTTCATGGTCTATATCCTGAATATGAAGCAATACCACTCACTTGTCAGGGTTACTGTCCTTAACGGTTTCCTGGCATACGTCTTCTATGCAGGTGCTCTTTTGCTTGACCTGGGGCGGCCTTGGAATGTAATAAATCCTATAATAGGAAACAGTTTCGGTACCAGTTCTGTTTTATTTCTTGTTGCCTGGCATTTCCTCCTTTACATGATGGCTCAGCTTCTTGAATTCTCACCTGCCATCGCCGAATGGCTCGGCGCCAGGCGTGCCAGGAAAATCCTGTCGGGGATGACAGTCGGTGCGGTTATTTTCGGCATTACCCTTTCGACACTTCACCAGTCAGGGCTAGGGGCACTTTACCTGATGGCAAAGGATAAAATCCACCCGCTCTGGTATTCCGAATTCATACCGGTAATGTTCTTTGTATCCAGCATCTTCGCTGGCCTGTCGATGGTAATCTTTGAAGGATCGATCAGTCACAGAGTTTTCTTTGATCAGATAAGCGAAGAGAATCATAAAAAACAGAAGAACATAGTGAGGGGTCTGTCAAAGATCTGCGCCGTTGCCATGTTTGCCTATTTTACTTTGCAGGTGCTTGTTTTTATCCACGGCAAAAGGTGGGAATACCTCGACACGTCAATGGGATACTGGTACCTGCTTGAAATGATCGGCTTTGTCCTTCTTCCTATGACGCTTTTCTTTACAAGTTACAGGAAGAATAATATCACGCTGATTCGCGTTGCCGCAATAATTACAATGTTAGGCATAATTATGAACAGGCTTAATGTGACAGTCATTGGTTTCAGGTGGGATCAGGCAATAAGGTATGTTCCTACATGGATGGAACTCGTTGTCACGCTCACAGTTATATTTACGGAAATATGGATATTCCGGTGGGTGATTAACAGGATGCCTGTGCTTCGCGATTCGCCATCATGGGTAAAAGATGAGGAATAAAAGAATCGTATAAAAGATCAATTGGTTAAACTGCATAAAAAATAAAGAGATGGAAGGTTTCAGCTATAATAACATTTTTGACACCAAGGGAATAGAGTACCTTGTAATAATTGCTTTTCTGCTTTCGATTATTCCTTTCTGGATAATTATTAATAAACCCGGAATAGTAAGCAGAATAAAGAAGTCGCTGGGTATATTTTCTGCAAGCACCCTTCGTGTTCCTGCAGGGTTATTTTACAGCAGGAATCACACCTGGGCTCATCTTGAAAAATCAGGTACGGCAAGGGTCGGTCTCGACGATTTTATCCTTCATGTTACCGGTGAGGTCAGTCTGGGCAGCCTGCTGAAGCCGGGTGATACAATAAAAAAGGGAGAACTCCTTGCATCAATCGACCATAACGGGAAACTACTGAATATTTTCTCTCCTGTTACAGGAACAATAACAGGCACAAATACGGGACTCTGTCAGGAGCCGGATGCCTTAATGGAAGATCCTTACGGAAAAGGGTGGATTTATAAGATTAAACCAACTCAATGGATCGAAGAGACAAGCAAATATTATCTTGCTGATGATGCGGCGGCCTGGGCAAAAAGGGAAGTTGAACGTGTAAAAGAATTTGTCGCGGTATCTTCGGCTAAATATTCCACTAACAGTAAGTTTGCTGTCCTCCAGGATGGGGGTGAGTTATTCGACAATCCCCTCTCGGAGCTGCCTGATGAGGTCTGGCATGATTTCCAGAAAACATTTTTAAGTTAACAATAATTAAAACGATTCCCGGACAAGCGCCGGGAATCGTTTTTTTATCTTAATTTTATAATCGTCATAAACCAATACAGTCACCATTCCATGTCACCGGGAAAAAATGAAGCTAAAACATCTGCAGGAAACAGGATTAGAAAATTCATAGATACGTATCTCAGGTTCCGTTCTTCAATATACAGCAGGGTAGTATACATCATAACGTTGTCATCAGTAATCCTGTTTGTTTCGTTCGGAGTAATCTTCAAGTCAGTTTACGAGCAGAATCTAAACACTGTCATTCGTCAGAACGGAAATAATATCGGCTCAATTGTTGAAGGATCATTATATCATTCAATGCTGGCTAATGATAAGAGCACACTTCAGAGTACGCTCGACGTCATCAATACTATGTCGGGAATAGATGATGTCAATATGTATGATTCCAACGACAGCCTTGTTTATACATCATTTACCGGTGATATGGAACAGCACAGCAATCCTGATTGCCTCAGCTGTCACAGGAATATCAGTGAAATGTTTCCCCTGAAGGAAAAATCGTACCGTATTATGGAGGTAAAAACAGAATGCAGTATGGACAGCAATGATAATACTCACCGGCATTTGCTTATCAGGTCTCCCATTCTGAATGAAAAATCGTGCTATACAAGTTCGTGCCATGCACACCAGGCAAGCGATGTTGTGCTTGGTTCATTAGTAATAAAGATGCCCCTTGCTGATCTTGATGCTGCTGTGAAGAAATCATCGGCCAAATACTATCTTCTGGCTGCTCTTATTACACTAGCCCTGATGGCAGTCCTGATCTTATTTACAAGTGAAAAGATCAAAAGACCGTTAAACGAGATTATTAAGGCAAGTTTAGCCGTTTCAGGCGGGGATAAGGATACAAGGCTGGAAATAAAACCTAACCAGCTTAATGATATGCGAATGGTGTCGGTAGCTTTTAATGATATGCTCGATAATCTTCAGTCGGCAAACCTGGAACTGCAGAACTGGTCAAAACAGCTCGAATATAAGGTACAGAAGAAGTCGGAAGAGCTGGGTGCTGCTCAAAATGAACTTATCCACATTGAGAGAATAGCTTCGCTCGGGAAGTTATCATCATCCGTTGCTCATGAGATCAATAATCCTCTTTCGGGAATCCTTGTTTATACAAAACTGATTCACAAGCAGTTAAGTAATCCTGATATGGATGCAGCCAAGAAGGAGACTGTGCTTAAGCATCTGAAGCTTATCGAGAACGAAACCAAGAGGTGCGGCGATATAGTTAAAGGATTACTCGATTTTTCCAGAAAAGATCAGGAAAACTTTGAATCAAAGCATCTGCATAAAATTCTTCAGGAGACCTATGAACTTATGACCCATTCGGTCAAAATAGCCAATATCAGCTTCCTTTCGGACCTTTCAGCCCAGGATGATCTTATTTTCTGCAGCCCTAACCAGATAAAACAGGCTTGCGTTGCATTAATTGTGAATGCATCTGAAGCAGTCCGGGAGCGTGGAGAAATAACAATTTCAACTAAAAATCCCGATCCGGGGAATGTCAGGATTGATATTACGGATAATGGGATAGGCATCCAGACCGGAGATATTTCACATATCTTCCAGCCTTTTTTCTCAACCAAGCATGATGCTTCAGGGATCGGTCTGGGACTTGCAATTGTTCATGGCATTGTTGAAAGCCACAACGGAAGGATCGATGTAAAATCCGAACCCGGGAAGGGAACAACCATGTCAATTACATTACCTCTAGTAAAGACTTAAGAATAAGAAACAATGGCAAAAAAGATCTCAATACTGATTGTTGATGATGAAGTATCGGTGAGGGACTCTCTCTACAACTGGTTTATAGAG
Source organism: uncultured Bacteroidota bacterium (assembly GCA_903844815.1). Lineage (GTDB taxonomy): Bacteria > Bacteroidota > Bacteroidia > Bacteroidales > VadinHA17 > LD21. The sequence goes on from CAIMVD010000003.1 coordinate 8,687, forward strand.
GACGGGTATCATGTTGCATGCGCCGAAAATGCCAAGACAGCCTTGTTGATAATTGAAAATGAGGCTTTCGACATTGTTCTTGCGGATATTAAAATGCCTGGTATGGACGGACTGGAAATGCTCCGGAGGATCAAGCTCCTGAAATCAGATGCAATCGTAATTGTGATGACAGCATTTGCCACTGTCGATACTGCTGTTCAGGCATTGAAAGATGGAGCATTTGATTATATAACAAAGCCTTTTGACCCTGATGATCTTTCGCACCTTATCCGTAATGCTTCCAGGCAGATCTCCCTTACTGAAGAAAATGAGAATCTGAAGCAAAAAGTGGTTTCGCTTGAAAATGTAGCAGACCTTATTGGTAACAGTGAGGTAATGAAGAGGGTTCTGAAGGAGATCGAGAGTGTAGCCCAATCTAATTCATCCGTAGTGATAACGGGTGAAAGCGGTACTGGCAAAGAGCTGGTGGCCAGGGCAATACACTCCAATTCGAACAGGCGGTTTTTTCCGCTGGTAAGTGTTCATTGCGGGGCTTTATCGGAGAGCCTTCTGGAGAGCGAACTGTTCGGTCACGAGAAAGGAGCTTTTACCGGTGCAATGTATAACCGGAAGGGGCGTTTTGAGATGGCCGATAACGGGACAATTTTCCTCGATGAGATTGCGACAATATCGACCAAGATGCAGATCGATCTTTTGCGGGTTCTGGAGTCCAAGAGTTTTGTCAGGGTCGGAGGAAATAAGGAGATCTTATCCGACTTCAGGGTAATATGTGCCACAAACAGGGACCTAAAGAGCATGGTTGAAAACGGGTCTTTCCGTGAGGATCTTTTTTACAGGCTGAACGTTGTCAATATAAATGTACCTCCGTTGCGAGAGCGTACTGAGGATATCCCGCTTCTGGTAGATTATTTTATTAAGAAGTACTGTCTCTCAATGAACAGGCCTGCAATTACAATCGAACAGTCAGCCCTTAGCCGGCTTACGGAATTCAGCTTTCCGGGAAATGTCAGGGAACTGGAGAATATGATTGAAAGGGCCATAGTGGTTGGCAACGGCAGGAAGATTACCCTTAAGGATCTTCCGCTTGAAAAATCAATGATTAGCAGTTCAATAGAGAGCCTTGACGACCTTGAAAAAACACATATCAGGAATATCCTGAATAAGTATGCGTGGAATATCTCACGTGCTGCCCGCGCATTGAAAGTTGACAGGGTGACACTTTATAACAAAATATCGAAATACGGACTGAAACCTTCTGAGTGAAAAGCCGGCAGAATATCGCACTGATCTCCTTCGGGTACTTTGACAATGGTTTTCTCAAGGATGTCGCTGAGGCAGTAAAAAACGAATTCTACTGTGAAGTGAGCATGAAGGAGGGCCATCTCGATTTGAGTGAGTTCTATGATCCGGTAAGGAGGCAATATAATGGCAGCAGACTCTTATGCCATGTGGAGGAAAATTTCGCAACGGACCTGTCAAAAACAATAGGTCTTTTCAGCGTCGATCTTTTTATTCCCATTCTCACCTACATATTCGGACAGGCCTTCCTTAACGGAAGGTCGGGGATTGCATCGGATTACCGGTTAAGCAACGTACGATACGGAATAACTGCCGACGAAAAGCTTTTGCTGGAGCGTTTCAGGAAGGAAGTTATTCATGAACTGGGTCACACATTCGGGTTGATTCACTGTCATGTCCCCACCTGTGTCATGCGGTCGGGTACCTATGTTGAAGATATTGACCAGAAAGAAGAATCGTTTTGTTCTGCATGTAGGGTTGCACTAAATGCTATTCTGGATTGAATTTTCTGTCATCTGCCGGTTTTTATTTGTGTACTCATCATTTTTTACTATTTTTATCTTTTATTAATTTTCCAGATCTCTTTTACATGGATTTAACGCGGCGAATTCGCGATAAAATGATGAAAGAACGCCTCATGTTTGTATACAGAGGCGTTGTGACTAATGAGAATTCCGTAGCTCTCCTGGTACTCCTTGAAAAAGAGATGGAGAATTCAGAATTCGGGTTTCTTGGAAGGAAAAGACTCTTTATGTTTGTTCTCGAAAGCCTTCAGAATGTTACACGTCATAGTACCAAGAACAAACATGCCGGCATGTCGATGGTTGTCTACTCGAAGGCTGACAATGGCTATACGGTTACTACCGGCAATGTGCTTCAAACTACAGCTGTTGAAGAATTGAAATCAAGACTTAAGGAAATTAATTGTCTGGAACCGGAGGAGATCAGGAGTGTGTACAGGAAAATGCTCAGTTCTGCAGAGTTCAGCAATAAAGGAGGAGCCGGCCTTGGATTGATTGAAATGGCTAAGAAAACGGGGAATAAGCTGGATTATGATTTTGTTCCCCTCAAAGATGACCTGTCTTATTTTATTCTTTCAAAGACAATAGATTCAGGGGGAGTAGGACTGCATTTCAAAAGAGATGAGCAATCATTTCACGGGAAGGCTGTTTCGCAGCTTGAACGCATAATGGCTGATAATAATGTTTACCTTCTCTGGCTTGGGCATATATCACCAGATGTGGGCAAAGAAGTGCTATCGTTCAACGAAACAAAACTGTCGGAGGAAGATATCAATTCGATGATGCGGAAACGGGTATTCAGCATCCTTGTAGAAATCCTTGAGAATGTTCTAAAATACAGTCCGGGAAAGGAAGCTGAAGAAAAGTACGGAATGCCGGTGATTATGATAAGGATGTTCGATAAAGCTTTTTATCTTACTACAGGAAACCTCATACTTAACTCCGACGTCGGGGCGCTCAGACAAAAGCTTGATTTAATAAATAATTATGATAAGACGGAACTGAAGGACCTTTTTATTAAATCGCTCTCCTCTCAGGACCTTAAATCTGATAGCACCGGTAATATGGGTTTAATTGATATGGCCAGGAAATCGGGAAGCAAACTGGAGTATAAATTTGAAGAGCTAAACGATCCTTATTCCTATTATACCTTAACAGTTAAGGTTGATCAGAAAATTAACTAATCAAACATTTTAAAGTTCAGAACGGAGCCGTCCCATTCCGCATAGCTTCCGTGTTTTATCCAGTCGCCAAGAAATACCACTTCAGAGGTCTCCTTAAGAACATATTTCATAGCCAGATGGCGATGGCCAAAAATAAAGAAATCAATGTTTTCCTTAGTAAGAATAGTTTTTGCGTATCTGAGAAGATCTTCCTTTTCCTCTCCGAAGAACTGTAGCTCAAGTCCTTTTCCAAGCCTCGAACTAAGCGACCACATATGTCCTATCCCAACACCAATCGAAGGATGCAGTGAGGAGTACATCGCCCTGAGGGTTTTATTCCGGAAGATAGCGAGGAGGATCTTATAAGCCTTTTCTTTTGTTCCCAACCCTTCGCCATGTGCGAGGTGGAAGTTTTTACCGTCGAAGACAGTAGTGAGGGGCGAAGTATGGATAATCATGCCACATTCCGAAGAGAAATAATCGCGGACCCACATATCGTGATTGCCCGTAAAGAAATGAACGGGCACGCCTGAATCGGTAATCTCTGAAACTGTGCCAAGAAACCTGGTATAGCCGCGTGGCACAACAAGCCTGTATTCCCACCAGAAATCAAAGATATCCCCGAGAAGGTAGATTTCCTTTGCATCACCGGCAACTGACTTAAGCCACCTGACAACTTTTTTTTCTCTTTCAAGTGGAGCAGTACCTGTATTCAGTCCAAGATGAAAATCTGACGCAAAATATATTTTACCAGTTTCTTTCACAAGTATCCGATTAGTTATTGAACAGTTGATCGAGTTTCAACTTGAGTGCCCTTCCATGCAGATTAGTGGCAACAATGGTTCCCTCCTTATCGAACAGGTAATTTGAAGGAAGGCTCTTGACGTTGAAAAGTATGGCATTCTTCGGATCACGGGGATCGTCCTCGCGTGTACTTATCCAGGGCAACTCATCAAACTTTACAGCCTGTCTCCATTCTGCCTCATTCTGGTCAAGATTGATCTGGTAGATCTCAAATCCCTTCTTGCTATAGAGTTTATAAAATTCCCTTAGTTGCAGGTTTTCCTGAACGCAATCGCTTGACTTTACCGACCAGAATGTCAGCAAAACATATTTACCCCTAAGCGATGAGAGTGCGGTTTTTTTCCCTGAAACATCGCTGAGGTAAGGATCAAGTTTGGTTTGGGGCAGGTCTTTTGTCATCTGTTCCAGCTGACTCATATACATCTGGTTCATCTCCTTCTCAAAATCACGCGCAAGTGCCTGAACATGTTTCGAACCGGGATACCGGTTTGTAAGTGTGTCGGTGACGATTTTAAGATACTGCAGATCACGCGGTTCATAGAGGACATATGTTTCGGAATTAATCCTCTGATAAAGGGCTTTTATTGAAGCCATTGAGCTTAAATTCTTGATTATGAACTCGATATTGTATTTACGCTGTTTGTCGATAAGCATTTTGTATTCAGATTCCAGCATCGGACCTTTTGCTTCGAATCCGGGCTCCTTCGATAATTTCTGGTATACAGTACTTAAAGAATCGAGTTGTCTTTTGGTATCGTTAAGTTTGTTGTCGAGGTTGCGTACCTTCATCGAACCTTCAGAACCTGTCACAGAGTAGTTTTCGAACAGGGTTTTCCCTTTGGATGTGAGCCTTATCTTTTCACCGGGTTCAGCAAGAAGTGTTATGAAATTGTCTTTTGAAAATCCGAGCTGGTAAAAATCGGGCTCTGATGTTTTTATTCTGAAACTGAACTTCCCCGAGTTACTGACTTTCGAAGAATCAATAAGAATGGGTTTGTCAACTTCAACCCTGTGGATGTAAACATATTTTTTCTTTTCGCCATTAACGTTTCCGTCAATTTTGAAGGAGCTTTTGTCTTTACATCCAGTAAAAAAAACTATAAGGCACAGCAGAAATATTATACGTTTCATTAATTATCAGTTTTCCGTTTTTAATTAATATTGGTTTTACCTATTTGAAGAGTTCCGCAAGCTTTTTTTCAAGGGCATTTCCGCGAAGGTTCGATGCTATGATCCTTCCTTCCCTGTCGAGAAGAAAATTGGTAGGAATTGATTCGATTTTATACAATGGAACCACTGAAGAGTTCCAGAATTTGACATCACTTACATGGATCCACCGGCCAAGTTTGTCATACTCAATTCCCTTGATCCAGGCGTCTTTTGTTTTATCGAGCGAGACCTGGTAAATCTGAAATCCTTTCCTGTGATAAAGGTCATACGCTTTGACAAGGTTTGGACTTTCCAGCCTGCAGGGAGTGCACCACGAAGCCCAGAAATCGAGCAGTACAATCGAACCACGTGTTGAAGAGAGCTTTATTGTATCACCCTTGGGTGTTGGAAGTGCTATCTCGGGAACAGTGGCTCCGCCTTCCTGAACAGGTTCAGGAAGTGGCTTGCCGGTCACGGTGGCAACAAGTTCTTTTACCTGTTCGTGCAAAGCAGACACAGGTTCATAATCGGGATAATTATGCGAAAGGGAAGAATCTACTTTAATGAAGTACCTGAGGTCTTTCGAAGGGTTTAAGACATAAACGTTCGGAGCTACCTGCTGATAGAGGGCAACAAGGCTGACAAGCGATGAGAGGTTACTGTCGATATAGTTTTTTGTATATGTGTTGATTTCATTCAGGTAGATATGGGCAAGGCTGTCGAGCGATTCCATCAGTGCGGGTATTTTAGTACTGTCAGTATTCTGCGCAAATATTCTGTTAAGCCCATTCATCTTATTCACTGTTCGCCTGAGAGATTTGTTGTACTCAGCCATTTTCTCTGTACCTGCAGAGCCTGTAACTGAATTCGGATAATTAAGCGAATCGTGATTAGCGTCAATTTTGACTCTTTCACCCGGCTCCACAAGCATGGTCAGGAAGTTATTCTCATTGAACCTGAGAAGGTAAAAGGCTGGGTTTTTGATTTCTTTGCTGAAACTGAATGCCCCGGCTTCCGAAACTTTCACCGAATCGATTGTCGCAAGGTTATTTGCCTTAAGCTCATCGAGAAAGATAAATTCCCCTGCATTGGGGTTTGAAAGTGTACCGGTAATCTGTACCGAATTATTCCGGCAGCCAGCAACGGTAAGAAGGGAAATGAGATATACGAATAACTTATTGTACATGAAAAGACCTTTTTATTACTACTTTTTTTAAAATTATGACCTGCAAAGTTATTCTTTTTTTAATCCGTCAATACTTTTAAGGAATTTATTACCTTTCTTTGTAAAATATGAATCAGGTTGTTGAGATTGATAAATTATTTATCTTTAAAACGCCTTTTTGTTTAAGACAAACAGTAATTTATATGAGTTATATTAAGTTTGATAAGAGCCAGATTGTTAATCTGGAATATTCTCTTAGCAGGGAGATGATAAGGACAAACAGAGCGGGGTCCTATTCATCAACGACGCTTGTTGGCTGTAATACACGCAAATACCACGGGATGCTTGTGTGCCCGGTGGATGCCTTAGGTGGTGAGAGATTTGTTTTGCTTTCCACAATGGACATAACGGTTGTAAACAACGATAAGAGTTTTAACATTGGCATCAGGAAATACAAGGGTGACTATTTTAATCCAAAGGGACATAAGTACATAGAAGATTATGATGCCGACAACATTCCTTCAAGAACTTACAGGGTTGGAGGTGTGAAAGTAAGGCAGGAAAGGTTGTTTGTTCACTATGAAGAACAGTTTCTTCTTCGGTTTACAATACTGGAGGCCTCTGAACCAATGAAGCTGCAGTTTCGTCCCTTTCTCGCATTTAGAAATATCCATGAACTGACTCATGCCAATCTCACTGCAAACACAAAAGTAGATTTTATTGAAAATGGCATTAAATCAAGAATGTATGACGGATTTCCTTCTCTTAGCCTGCAATTTTCAAAGAAAGTTGAGTTCGTTCCCGTACCCGACTGGTATCTTGGTGTCGAATATCCCGAGGAGCAAAAACGAGGATATGAATTTTCTGAAGACCTTTTCACTCCGGGTTTTTTTGAACTAACTGCCAAAGAGGGAGATATCATTGTCTTTTCTGCTTCGACAAAGGAGGAAAAAACAGCTGGACTTAAGGTTAAGTTCGAAAAAAATGTCTCCGGCAAGATCCCGCGTGACAGTTTTGTTAACTGTTTGAAGAACGCTGCCCAGCAGTTTGTTGAAAAACGAAGCGGCAGGACTCTTATAATTGCTGGTTATCCATGGTTTGAAGCCTGGGGGAGGGACACCTTTATAGCCCTTCCGGGGTTAGCTATGGCTCGACATAAACTCGACTTATACAGAGAGGTACTTGATACCCAGATCGCATCGATGAAAAACGGTATTTTTGCCGATATGGGAGATCCGGTTAATCCTGCTTTTAACTCTGCTGATGCATCATTATGGTTCTTCTGGACAGTTCAGCAGTACATCGGTCATGGAGGAACCGATGGATGGGAAAGGTATGGGGACGCCGCAAAGTCAGTTTTATATGCCTACAAATCCGGATCACTTTCAAATATCCGTATGCGCGAAAATGGCCTTATCTATGCCGATGCACAGGGGAAGGCCCTTACCTGGATGAATGCCTATGTCGATTCTCTCCCTGTAACTCAGCGCAGAGGTTATGATGTTGAGATAAATGCACTCTGGTATAATGCACTTTGCTTTTCCCTTGAAAATGCTTCAGCAGCAGGCGACAAGAAATTCGTAGACGAATTCGAAAATATTCCCGGATTGGTAAAAAAATCCTTTATCGACCTCTTCTGGGATGAAAAATCGGGTTGCCTTGCTGACTATGTGAATGATTCTGAAGGGAGGAACACATTTGTAAGGCCGAATATGGTTATTGCCGTTTCAATGCCCTTTTCGATGCTGACCAAGGAACAGATGAAAAAAATCCTCGATATAGCCGACAGGGAACTTGTAACAGTTAGGGGATTACGGTCATTATCGCCGGGCAATATATTATACAGGGGACTCTACAAGGGCAGTCAGGATGAGCGGAACAGGGCTTATCATCAGGGCTCTGTGTTCCCATGGCTTCTTGGCCCTTTCTGTGAAGGATGGCTGAGGGTCTATGGCAGCCAGGGAGTTCAGAAAGTAAGGAAACTTATTTACGGCCTCGAAGCCGTAATGAGCGAGCATGGTATCAGCACCATTTCCGAAATACACGATGGCGATCCTCCACATACACCTGCAGGAGCAATTTCTCAGGCATGGAGCGTTGGCGAAGTGCTAAGAATTTTAGATCTTCTGAATAAAAAATATGCAAATCTTTAAGCTAGAATAATATATGAGGGTGTTAATGTTTGGATGGGAATTTCCGCCTCATATCTCGGGCGGATTAGGTACTGCCAGTTATGGCCTGACGAAGGGAATGGCCACTCTCGATGATCTGGAAGTGATATTTGTCGTTCCAAAAGCCTGGGGTGACGAAGATCAGTCAATTGTCAGACTGGTTGGTGCCAACAAGGTGCCGGTAGCCTTTAAACAGGTATACTACAAGGGCTTCAGAAGGACTCTCGAAACAATAGAGGTCTCTTCCAGGATTGTCCCTTATACTGATCCTGAAGATTTCTGGAAAATGACAAGAACAGAAGTAACCGGACATAATCTTATGGTACAGACCAACGATTCGGGGACTGTTGATTTTTCGGGAAGATACGACTGCTCTCTTATGGAGGAGATCTCCAAATATGCTGTAGTAGCTTCGGTGATTGCCGAAGAAAACGATTTTGATATCATTCATGCCCACGACTGGCTCGCTTATCCTGCAGGGATTGCAGCCATGGAGGTATCAGGGAAACCACTCGTTATTCACGTCCATGCAACCGACTTTGACAGGAGCGGAGGAAGTGTTAACCCCGACGTTTACAGGATCGAGAAAAACGGCATGGACGCTGCTTCCAAAATAATAACTGTAAGTAACCTCACAAGGGATATAGTAATAAATAAATATAATATTGATCCTGCCAAGGTCGAAACTGTTTACAATGCCGTTGAACCCGTCGAGATAAACAGTGACCATTTTATCAGGAAGGGTTTCGACGAGAAGGTAGTTACCTTTCTGGGCCGTATAACCATGCAGAAAGGGCCGGAATATTTTATTGAAGCCGCTTATAAAGTCCTTCAGAAAATGGACAATGTAAGGTTTGTGATGGCAGGATCGGGCGATATGATGGAAAAGATGATGCGAAGGGCAGCAGCTCTTAAGATCACTGACAGATTCCACTTTACGGGCTTCCTTAAAGGAACCGATGTCTTTACAATGCTCGACATGAGCGATGTATATATAATGCCTTCCGTTTCAGAGCCTTTTGGTATATCTCCGCTCGAAGCAATGCAGTCGAATGTTCCGGTTATTATCTCAAAACAATCGGGCGTTGCTGAAATTCTTACACATGCCGTGAAGACTGATTTCTGGGATATCGACGCTATGGCTGATGCCATCTACGCCATACTTAACTACTACCCACTTGCCGATACTATAATAAAGAACGGCAAGGAAGAGGTTATCAAGCTTAAATGGGATAACTCGGCAAAACATGTCAGGGATATTTATAAAAGTGTTTTAGAGAAAAATTAAGAACAAGAATATGAGTGCAGCAAATAAAAAAGCAATATGCTTCTATTTTCAGGTCCATCAGCCCTTCAGACTTAAACGTTACAGGTTCTTTGATATAGGGCATGATCATTATTATTATGATGATTATACAAATGAATCGATTATGCGAAAGGTGGCTGACCGATGCTATCTCCCTGCCAATAAGATCATTCTAGATCTCATTAACAAGCATAAGGGAAAGTTCAAGGTTACATTCTCCATTTCGGGTCTTGCAATAAACCAGTTCAGGCTTTATGCCCCGGAAGTGCTCGATTCTTTCAGGGAGCTGGCCGAAACCGGAATGGTGGAATTTCTTGCCGAGACTAACTCACACTCGCTTGTAGCTCTCAAAAGCCGAAGCGAATTTGAACGTCAGGTTGAAAAGCATATGGAGAACCTTAAGGAGTATATTGGAGTGGTGCCCACCTCTTTCCGGAATACTGAATTGATATATTCCGATACCATTGGATCCTGGGTTGCCGATATGGGTTTCAAATCAACACTTACTGAAGGAGCCAAGCACGTTCTCGGCTGGAAAAGCCCGAACTTCATGTACTGTAATTCAATAAATCCAAGGCTTAAACTTCTCCTGAGAAACTTTGTACTTAGTGATGATATCGCTTTCCGGTTCTCCAACAGGGAATGGAATGAATGGCCCCTTACTGCCGATAAATATTCTTCATGGGTAAACAAACTTGCTAATGGAAGCGAGCTTCTTAATATTTTCCTCGATTACGAAACATTCGGCGAACACAATGGGAAAGAGTCAGGAATCTTTGATTTTCTGACCAATATGCCTACAGCGGTGATAAAGAAAACACCTTTCAGGTTTATGACCCCTTCGGAAATTGCCGATACTCTTCAGCCTGTTTCTGCAATCAGCATACCATCGCCAATTTCATGGGCCGACGAAGAACGCGACATCACAGCCTGGCTGGGAAACGAACTTCAGAATGCGGCTCTCGACAAGCTTTACAGCCTGGCTGGGAAGGTAAATAAATGCGAAGATAAACTTATAAGAAAGGATTGGGAATATCTGCAGGCAAGCGACCATTTTTATTACATGGCCACCAAGTTTTTCTCTGACGGAGCCGTTCATGCCTATTTCAATCCCTATGAAACCCCCTATGATGCATTCATGAATTATATGAATGTCCTGAGCGACTTCGAACTAAGGCTGAAAAAATATTTTCCTGATACTGCTGAGCAGGATCAGATATTTAAGCTTGGTTCCCAGATTATTGAAAAGGACATGCTCATAGAGAAACAGGTATTTGAGATCCAACGACTTTCCAGGAAAGTAGGTAAGACTGCACCCGCAAAGAAAACGGCGGTTAAAACTGCAACTAAACCCGAAAAGAAAACCGGAGAGAAAACTGTGACGAAAGCTGCCGCCAAAAAAACTACTGTTAAAAATACAGCTGTTTCAGGTACAAAATCTGCCATCAAAAAGAGCAGCAAGACAAAATAGTGCTAATTAGGAATAGTTAAAATTGCAAATGAAGGTTGAATTATTATTTGAGACAAGTTGGGAAGTATGCAATAAAATTGGTGGCATACATACGGTAATATCCACAAAAGCACTTAACCTGGTAAATGAACTTGGAGATAATTATATACTCATCGGACCTGACGTCTGGAGGGAAGTAGAAACCAATCCTGAGTTTATCGAAGATGAGTTACTGTTTGCCGAATGGAAAAACAGGGCTGTGATGGATGGTCTGAGGGTAAAAACCGGCAGATGGAACATTGCCGGCAGGCCATTAGTGATCCTGATAGATTATACTCCTTATTTCGGACAACAGAATGAAATCTTTGCCGGATTCTGGGAGACATATAAACTCGACAGCATTTCGGGCCAGTGGGATTACGTAGAACCAGCCCTTTTCGGGTATGCTGCAGGAAAACTTATTGAAAGTTTCTCGGCTTTTTATCATCCTCAGAGCAGTACCGTTGCCCAATTCCATGAATGGATGACTGGAACAGGGATTTTATACCTGAAAAAAACAGCACCCTGGGTGGGGACAGCATTTACGACACATGCAACAGTTCTCGGCAGATGTATTGCAGGGAATAATCGTCCCCTTTACGGCAATATGGAAGAATATAATCCGGGACAGATTTCACGGGAGTTTAATGTGGTGGCAAAGCAGTCTCTCGAAAAAACCGCGGCTACTGAAGCTGATGTCTTTACCACTGTCAGCGAGATTACTTCGCGTGAGTGCAGCCATTTCCTGGGAAAAGATGTCGATGTAGTGACACCAAACGGGTTTGAAGATTCCTTCGTGCCTTCTTCTGACAGGTTTGATGAATGCCGGCAAAAGGCAAGATCGAAACTGAAAACTGTTGCTGAAGCCGTGCTTGGCTATTCATTGGCCGACGATTGCATTTTTATTGTAAACAGCGGAAGATATGAATTCAGAAATAAGGGAATTGATCTTTTTATCGATTCGCTTGGTGAATTAAATAAAAATGAAAGCCTTGAAAAAGAATGTGTTGCCTTTATCCTGATACCTGCCTATCACAAGGGCCCCCGTCAGGATATTTCCGACATTCTGTATAACGGCGGACCGGAAAACGGAGGAGACAGGTATCTCACTCACAACCTTCATTACCCCGAAACCGATTTGATTCTGAACCGGATTGCTGTAAACAGCCTCTACAACAGAATTAAATCGAAGGCTAAGGTAATCTTTGTGCCATCATACCTTAACGGAAATGACGGCATCTTCAATATACCCTATTTCGATCTTTTAATCGGATTTGATCTTTCCGTTTTTCCGTCATATTATGAACCTTGGGGATATACCCCTCTCGAAAGTCTTGTGTTCTCAATACCTACTGTTACTACCTCCCTTTCAGGATTCGGGCTGTGGGTTAAGAATTATTATCCTGATCATGGTAAAGGGATCACGATTGTCGACAGAGACGATTCTAACGAACGGGAGGTAATCGCTGAAATTACAAAAAAAATAGCAGATTTTATTGAACTTGATCCGGCAGGTGTTGAAGAAACAAGAATTAAGGCGCATGATGTCTCGAGAATAGCAGAGTGGCGCACTCTGGTAAGCCATTATTACAAAGCATATGATGAAGCTCTTCTTAACAGCGCTGACAGGCGTTCTGAACCAAGAGAGTTTTTGAGGATGATTGAGACGCCCGGAATGCATATCCGTAAGCCGCATCAGGTTCCTGTATGGAAGGATTTGTACATTCAAAGCGATGTGCCTGAGCGCCTTAGCTCACTCAAGGAGCTTGCAAATAACCTATGGTGGGCATGGACAACTCATGCTGAAGCTTTGTTCAGAAGAATGGATCCGAGCGTATGGGAAAGTGTGAAACATAATCCAAAGCTTTTGCTCGAGAAGATCGATTATAAGCGTCTTCTCGTTCTTGAGGACGATGATGAATTTATTGCTGACCTTGATGAAATTTATCGCCAGTTTAAAAATTATATAAATCGTCCCGATAATCCTGAGACTCCTTCGATAGGCTACTTTAGCATGGAGTTCGGAATCCATCCCTGTCTTAAGATCTATTCCGGCGGCCTTGGAATTCTGGCGGGTGATTATCTTAAAGAAGCCAGCGACTCAAATTTTAATATCACAGGGGTAGGACTTCTCTATCGCTTTGGCTATTTTAAACAGAAGATCGGACCAAGGGGAGAGCAGCTTTCATTGTATGAGGCTGAAGATTTTTCAAGACTTCCGATTCTGCCTGTCAAGGATGAAAACGGAAACCATTTGTCGGTAAGTGTTGCCTGGCCAGGAAGGGCTGTGAAAGTAAGGGTTTGGGAGGCTATGGTTGGGAAAGTCCGTCTTGTGCTTCTCGATACCGATATCGAAGAAAACCTGCCCGAGGACCGTTCGGTTACACATCATCTTTACGGAGGTGACAATGAAAACAGGTTACGACAGGAACTCATACTCGGTATCGGAGGAATAAGGGCCCTTGAAGCCATGAATATCAAGCCCGATATTTATCACAGTAATGAAGGGCATTCGGCTTTTATAAGCCTCGAGAGGCTAAGAATCCTTATAAACGATAATCACCTTACATTCAGTCAGGCAACAGAAGCGGTCAGGTCATCAACACTTTTTACAACCCATACACCTGTTCCGGCAGGACATGACGCCTTTGAAGAGGATCTTCTCAGAAAGTATATATCGCACTATCACAGCCGCCTGGCAATAAGCTGGGATGAGCTTATGGCTCTTGGACGATGTGCAGGCGATTATGACAGGAAATTCAATATGAGCTACCTCGCAACCCGAATGTCGCAGGAGGTAAATGGTGTCAGTAAACTTCATGGGGAAGTAAGTCAGGCCATGTTTAATAAGCTTTGGCCCGGATATCTAAAAGAGGAGCTCTTTATAGGCTATGTCACCAACGGAGTTCATTTCCCCACCTGGGCTGCACCGGAATGGAAAGAGATCTTCAGGGAGATTGCAGGAACACCTGAATTCGATCAGACAGACAGAAAAATCTGGGAAAAACTTTACACAATTGACGATAAAAAGTTCTACGAGGTAAAGAAAGAGCTGAAGAAGAAACTATTCAATAATATAAGGAAACAGCTTCAGTCGGATATGATGGATAAGCACGTCAGTCCAAGGACGCTTCTTAATATCAGCAGCCATCTTGATGAAAAGGCTCTTACTATTGGTTTTGCTAGAAGGTTTGCCACTTATAAGCGAGCCGCACTTCTTTTCAGGGATATTGACAGGCTTGAACGGATCGTAAATGACCCGGTGCGTCCTGTACAGTTTATCTATGCCGGGAAAGCCCATCCCAATGATGGCGGCGGACAGGATCTTATTAAGAGAATATTTGAAATATCACAGATGCCCCAATTCGCAGGAAAGGTGCTCTTCCTTGAGAATTACGATATAGAAATGGCAAAATATCTTGTAAGAGGTGTGGATATTTGGCTTAATACGCCAACAAGACCCATGGAAGCGTCAGGAACAAGCGGCGAAAAAGCCGTTATGAATGGCACTATCCATTTCAGCGTCCTTGACGGATGGTGGGTTGAAGGGTACCGTGCCTTCGCCGGCTGGGCTTTGCCTAAGAAACGGGCTTTCGAAAACCCCGAACTTCAGGATGATGTCGATGCCGTAACAATTTATAATATGCTTGAATTTGAGATTATTCCCGCATATTATTCATCAAATGAAAAAGGAATTCCCGTGGAGTGGATTAGCCTTGTCAAAAATACAATGGTGAAAATTGCTCCCGAATTTACAATGAAACGTCAGATCGACGACTATTTTTCGAAGTACTATACAAAACTCTTCTCGCGTAATAAATACCTTATTGATAACAGTTTTGAAAAGGCTAAAGAACTCGCCGCATGGAAAAACACAATGAGGGAGGAATGGGATAATATTGAAGTTCTCGATTACAGTTTTGAGAAAGCAGGATCAGAAAACATTTATCGCTCAGGGCACGACTATGTGGCAGAGATAGCGTTGGATGTCAAGAAGATTCCCAAAGAGAATGTAGGGGTTGAGTTTATTATAACTCACCTTAAGAAAAACGGGGAACGGGAGTTTGTTGACAGTGAAGAGTTCAGGCTTGTAAGCTGTAAGAACGGGAAATGCCTCTACCGGGCGAATCTTGTTCCCGAAAAGGCAGGCTCTTTCTCATACGGTATTCGTATCTACCCTAAACATAAAGATCTTCCTCATAAGCAGGATTTCTACCTGCTTCGCTGGATTGACTAAATATCTGTTGCTCTCCTGACAGGCTCGTTTTTAAAGACGATGCCTGTCCGGGCTGGCAGATATAAATAAAGATATAGCGGTGTGTTTATAATATTTCTGTCTGATTTCCTTATCGACAGGTAGATTTTACTCCTGTCAATCCTGTTAAAGCCCCCTAACGATTCATCATCAGAATCCAGAATAATCTTGTACCTGCCCTGAACAGGAATTCCATAATCGGTATAGGATGCAACGGGATTAAAATTGAAAACGAACAAAAACTCTCCCCTTGTATAGGCAATTACCTTATCCTGATTGTTTTCATAAACCCTGTAGATATTCGGATGGTCGAGTACTCCAAAGTCATGGTGAAGGTTCACCATGCGCCTGTCGAATTCACAGAGAAAGGAATATTTGAGATCTTTATCGTCGGCAAGATTCCACTGGCGTCTTGCATATTTATAGCTCCAGTCATTTCCTTCGCGCGGGAAGTCGATCCATTCGGGATGCCCGAACTCATTGCCCATAAAGTTAAGGTAGCCGCCTCCGGTTGTTGAGAAGGTGAGCAGCCTGATCATTTTATGAAGTGCAATACCCCTGTCGCTTGAAATGCTGGTGTACGATTTTTGCATACCAGTGTACATCTCGGCATCCAGCATTCTGAATATAAGGGTCTTGTCGCCAACGAGCGCCTGGTCGTGCGATTCGCAATATGAAATTATCTTTTCTTCAGGGCGATGCTGGGTAAGTTCATACATAAGCTTACCAAGATCCCAGCTCTCGTCGGGAGTATCCTTTACAAGCTTTATCCAGAAATCGGGAACCCCCATCGAGAGCCTGTAATCGAACCCGTAGCCCTTCTGTTTAACCGGGGCTGCAAGGCCGGGCATTCCGCTCATCTCCTCGGCAATTGTAAGTGCTGTCGGACGAAAAAGGTGAATCATTTTGTTTGCCAGAAAGAAATATACCATGGCATCTTCATCCTGATTCCCGTCGTAGTAATCGCCATAGGTTGTGAAATCCTTTTCAAGACCATGGTCGTAGTAAATCATGCTTGTCACCCCGTCGAATCTGAACCCGTCGAATTTATATTCTTCGAGCCAGTACCTGCAGTTTGAGAGCAGGAAATGAATGATGTTGTCCTTTCCGTAATCGAAACACAACGAATCCCATGCTTTGTGGTTCCTCCTTTCTCCGGTATGGAAGTACTGTCCTTCAGATCCATCAAAAAGTCCAAGTCCTTCGTTGACATTTTTTACGGAATGTGAATGAACCAGGTCCATTATTACCATGATTCCTGCATCATGAGCAGTGTCTATAAGCTCTTTAAGATCTTCAGGAGTCCCGAAACGCGATGATGCGGCAAAGAAATTAGCAACATGGTATCCGAATGATCCGTAAAAAGGATGTTCCTGTATCGCCATGAGCTGAATCGTATTGTAACCTGCGGTTTTGATTCTTGGGATAATGTTTTCAGTGAATTCCCGGTAAGTTCCGGTTTTCTCCTCTGCAGTCGCCATTCCAATATGAGCCTCATATATAACAGGAGCGGTTGGTGATGGTTCGAAATTTTCAATCTTCCATCCGTAATCTTTTTCCGGCTGCCATACCTGGGCGCTGAATATCTTTGTAACATCATCCTGAACTACCCTGTTGGCATACGATGGCAGTCTTTCTCCTTTTTCTCCCTTCCAGTGCACGGAGAGTTTAAAAAGATCTTCATGTTTAAGCGATTCAAACGGAAGTATTAACTCCCAGTCACCCTTGGCATTGATCCTTTTCATAAGATAAGCTTCCTTCTCCTTCCAGTCAGAAAACGGTCCTGTCATGAAAATCTTTGTTGCATTTGGTGCCCATTCCCTTAGGATCCATTTGTTGTCCCTGAGATGAAGTCCGTAGTAATAATGGCCCATAGCAAAATCGCATAGAGTTCCTTCTCCGGCAAGTTGCTTTTCCTTATTGAAGCATTTCGCGATTCGTCTGTCTATCTCATTCGCAAATGGACTGAGCCATGGATCAGAATTGTAGAAACTTGAAGGATTCATCACTTTTAGTTATATTGTAATCTTTCTATAAAAGTACAAAAACAAAATCAAACTCTTGGTTCAATTACCCGGCCTTTGCTATTTTTACATCATAAAATGAAGCTATGGTCATTCATGAGGGATTTGAAAATCTGAAACTGCATAATCCGGTCGTTACTACAGGCATATTCGACGGGGTACACCGTGGACACAGGGTCCTTTTGGATAGTCTTGTTTCAAAGGCAAAAAAGCTTGGCGGAGAATCGGTGGTTATTACCTTTTCTCCCCATCCCCGGCTGGTTCTTGACAAGGATCCGGGGGGGCTTTCATTCCTGTCTTCTCCCGACGAAAAGATAAATCTTCTTGAAGCTTCAGGTGTAGACCATCTTGTTGTAATAGATTTTACAATTGAGTTCAGTGCCGTTACTGCCTGCGACTTTGTAAAGGAAGTACTTGTGAAAAGGATTGGAACAAAGCATCTAGTTATCGGTTACGACCACCACTTCGGCAGGGGAGGAAAGGGCGATTTAGATACAATAGAACAGTGCGCCGGAATTTACGGCCTCGAAGTTGAACGGGTAGAGGGATTTAATACCGAAGCAGGTCTGGTTAGTTCTTCATCAATTCGCAATTCCCTCTCCTCAGGCGATCTGGATGACGCAACCCTAAGGCTTGGTTATTATTATACTCTGAGCGGCAGGGTTGTCGGAGGGAGACAAATCGGCCGGACAATCGGATTCCCTACGGCAAATATTGAACCCGTGTATCACCATAAACTTATTCCCTGCAACGGTGTTTATGCAGTAGAGGTAAGTATCTCAGGGAATAAATACGCGGGCATGCTCAGTATAGGATCAAATCCAACCGTTAACAATGACCCGATGAAAAGGTACATCGAGGTGAACATCCTGGATTTTAACAGGGATATATACGGGGAGAGGGTCACACTGATTTTCAAAAAGCGCCTGAGGGACGAATTAAAATTTGAGAATGCCGTTAAGCTTGCGGAACAATTAAAAATCGACAGGGAGAATGTTGTCAAGTTATTCTCCTGAACATAAATACAGGAATAATTGTTATCTTTGTGGCCTGAAATAAAATAAGAAAGTAATAAAAACCCAATCATATTATGGATTATAAAGTAAAGGATATTTCGCTTGCTGAATATGGCAGAAAAGAGATAGAAATTGCGGAAAAAGAAATGCCGGGCCTTCTGGCAATCAGGAAAAAGTATTCTTCTGAAAAGCCGCTTAAAGGCGCCAGGATTACCGGATCGCTTCACATGACCATTCAGACGGCCGTGCTTATTGAAACCCTTGCCGAGCTCGGTGCTGAGGTTCGATGGGCAAGCTGCAATATCTTCTCCACTCAGGATCATGCTGCTTCTGCTATTGCAGCTGCCGGAATACCTGTTTTTGCATGGAAAGGTGAAACACTTGAAGAATACTGGTGGTGTACCGCACAAGCGCTATCGTTCCCCGGCGGTAAAGGCCCGACACTACTGGTTGATGATGGCGGCGACGCTTCACTGATGGTTCACCTTGGATTCAAGGCAGAAAAGACACCTGAAGTTCTCGACAAAACCCCGTCAAACAGGGAAGAGGCAATTATACTGTCTACTCTTAAGGAACTGCTTGTAACCGAACCAAAGAAATGGCATACTACAGTCAGCGAATTGAAAGGAATCTCCGAAGAGACTACAACCGGTGTCCATCGTCTGTATCAGATGATGGAAAATGGAGAATTGCTTGTCCCTGCAATTAATGTAAATGATTCTGTTACCAAATCGAAATTCGACAATCTCTATGGGTGCCGCGAATCTCTGGCCGATGGTATTAAAAGGGCAACCGATGTCATGATTGCCGGAAAAGTAGTAGTTGTTTGTGGTTATGGCGATGTAGGCAAGGGATGTGCAAAATCAATGAAGTCGTATGGTGCAAGGGTAATCATTACCGAAATCGACCCGATTTGTGCCCTTCAGGCATCGATGGAAGGCTTCGAAGTACAACCTGTTGAAGATACACTTCATGAGGGAAATATCTATGTTACCGCTACAGGCAACAAGGATATTATTACAGTTGACCATATGAAGAGGATGAAAGATCAGGCCATTGTCTGTAACATCGGTCATTTCGACAATGAGATCCAGGTAGATGATCTTAACAACCTGAAAGATGTTACCAGGATAAACATCAAGCCTCAGGTTGATAAATATGTATTTGCTGACGGACATGCTATTTTCATGCTGGCAGAAGGCAGGCTTGTAAATCTTGGATGTGCAACAGGCCATCCGTCATTTGTGATGAGCAACTCATTTAGCAATCAGACCCTTGCACAGATTGAACTCTGGACAAAAAAATATGAAATTGGTGTTTATCGTCTGCCAAAGGATCTCGATGAAGAAGTTGCAAGACTTCACCTTGAACAACTTGGTGTTAAACTGACAATCCTTACAAAGGATCAGGCTGAATATATCGGCGTTTCTCCTTCAGGCCCATATAAGCCAGACCATTACAGATACTAATGTCTGGGTTGTTTGAAATTACTCTGTGATCCTCTGTGCCCTCTGTGTAAGTTCTTAAAATAATATTACACAGAGATCCACAGAGAAGCACAGAGTTCCACAGAGAAATATTAACCCGGATTCTTTCTGACTACTGAGGAGATATAAGCCAATTGTTGCTTTAGTAATTCCAAACCCTCACGTACCTTCCGTCGAAACTTGTCCGGTAGTTTTTGAGAGGATATCTTCCTATTCCAAGTGAGGGTGTTCCTCCTGCCGAAAGTGCATAATTGGTCTTACATTCAGGGCAGATGGCATTAAGGGAATTGGTGGGATCAATGTTAACCCTGACACTTATTCCGTTTACCTCATAATCGTGAGGGCATGTGCGATCGTAAGCGAAAAACTCATCGACTCCTGCATGTATTATGATCCCGTTGCCATCATACCCTGCTGCACTTGTCCCCCAGTTGTTGGTGGCTGAATTAACTGTGACGGTTCCTCCAAATGCATTAAGGTTAACAAATTCAGGATCGGACAGACTCAAAGTAAAATCTACATAAACATCAGGAATGACATCATTCTTCTTATTACATGAAACTGTTATTATGGCAAAAACCATAAGAATTAAAAAAATCGTTATTTTTGAATCCGATGCCACTTTATTGAAATTTGTTTCAAAATTAGTATTAAAGGTGTAATTCAAACGTTATAGGATAACAAATATTGCAGTTTCAGAACTTGAACAATTACATTATGAAGCGATTCTTCCTAGCAATTTTACTGATAAGCCTTATTTATTCAGGGGCAACAGGCCAGGACCAGGGGACAAATAAAAAGACAAAGCAGGAAAAGGGGATTTTCTCCAGGATCTCCGGCATTGGGAACAGTCCGCAATCTGCCGGCAAATCAAAGAAGGATCAGGCGGCTACCAAGAGGAAGCAGAAGAAGGACTGGGAAAAATATGTTAAAAAATCGCAGCAGCATACCTATGATATTCAGACACCGGATGTAAAGGAACGGATGAAGCAAAACAAGAAGGAAATCGCCTCACGCGACAAGGCAAAAAAGAAGAATGTCAGCAGGAGTTCAAAGAAAGCAGGGCAGAAATATAATTGATCCGGCGGCAAAGTATAAATCATTGTTAAACACTATATCACGGGAATTTTTTTTGAGTTTATTAAAAAAAATTATATATTTGTTTTTGAAGAGTTCCGGCAAGCCCGGAATTCTTCTTATTTTTTAAATACAAGAGAGAAATGTCAGATGTTATTTATGTGACGGAAGAAGGGCTGCACAGGCTCAGGGAGGAACTCGACATTCTGAGGAACGTTGAACGCCCCTCAATTTCGAGGCAGATTGCTGAAGCAAGAGACAAAGGCGACCTTTCCGAGAATGCTGAATATTCGGCAGCAAAGGAAGCTCAGGGGATGCTCGAAATGAAAATATCGAAGATGGAAGATATTGTAGCCAGGTCGAGAATTATCGACGAATCCAAAATTGATACATTTTCGGTAAGAATACTGAACAAGGTTAAGATCATGAACCGGTCAAACAATTCTGTTATGGAGTATCAGCTGGTTCCTGAAAGCGAAGCCAATTTCAAAATTGGAAAGATAGCAGTAAGCTCACCAATTGCCCAGGGATTGATCGGCAAGAAAGTTGGCGACGTGGTTCAGATAAAAGTACCATCGGGCATCATCCCGTTTGAGATTATCGCTATTTCAATTTAATAAAAAGTAAAATACTTATGGCAACTATTTTTACCAGGATAATAAACGGTGAGATTCCCTGCTATAAGATAGCCGAGGATGCTGATTATTTTGCATTTCTCGACATTAATCCACTGAAGGCAGGGCATACCCTTGTTGTGCCTAAAACGGAAACAGACTATATTTTTGATATCGGCGACGAAAAACTCGGAGGGATGATGATCTTTTCGAAAAAAATAGCCGTTGCTATCAAAAAAGCCTTTCCCTGCAACAGGATCGGTGTCGCAGTTCTGGGACTCGAAGTTCCTCATGCCCACATCCATCTTGTCCCAATGGACTCAATGGAAGATATTAACTTCAGGAACCCGAAGCTTAAGTTCTCGCAGGAAGAGTTTAAGGAGATGGCGGCTAAGATCAGCCGTGAAGTTATTCTTTAATTTTGGCGACAAAAACTTATCTAATCAGGCCTGCCTTTTACCCGGCATTAATTATTTTAGAGGTTTTTAAGTAATCCGGATCTTTTCCGTAAATGAACACACAGCTGCCTTTCGAGATTTTGTCGATTATCTCTTTTGAAATATTTACGGGCAGAGCAGGACATCCGTAGCTTCTTCCAAGCCTTCCATATTCCTTAATAATGGCAGATGTAACAAAGTCGGCTCCGTGAATTACTATTGCTCTTTTCCGGGCATTATCATTTATTCCGGGTTCCATCCCGTCGAGAAATAAAGAATAGCCATATTTCCCGTTATAGGTTTCTGCCGTAACGAAAAAACCCAGGCAGCTCTTTAGAGATCCTGGTTTATTTGAAAAGCTTTTAGCCTCATAATCGCCCGAATTCTTCCCATGCGCAACTATCGATTTGTAAAGGACCTTTTTATTTTCAAGATCAATTACAAAGAACCTTTTCTTTGCAGATGATTTAGAATAATCTACAATTGTGATGATCTTCCTGTTTTGAATCTCCCCTATTTTCTGCATCCCTGAAATTGCCTTCTCAAAAATGTCAAAAGACAGATCGTTGGTTAAACCGCATTGCACATAAACTGAACGGATTTCATCACCCTCATTCAGGTACTTATTGTCAGGAAGTGGCCCTGTAAAGGCTATGAATTGTATGAAAAGAAGTATTCTGAACATTTATTTACAATTTTTCAGAATCTGTCCTGCCAGATCCCCTGTAACATTTCGTTTTTCACCATAGGCGGCGCCAGCCTTATTGAACCGGTTCACAATAGTATCGATAGTATCATCTCCTACGCCATTTTCCGAAAGACGTGTAGCCAAACCCAATGAACGGAAGAATGACTCGGTTTCCGATATAGCCCTGTCAACCCTTTCTTCCTCTGTTCCTTCATTAATACCCCATACTCTCAAACCATATTGCAGCAGTTTACCATGCTTCTGAACTTTAAGTGTTCTGAGTGTTCCGGGGTATACTATTGAAAGAGAATGGCCATGTGTGATTCCATGAAGAGCTGTAAGTTCATGGCCGATCATATGTGTAGCCCAGTCCTGGGCTACTCCCATGCTGATAAAGCCGTTGAGTGCGAGGGTTGCGGAAAGCATATAATCGGACATCAGATCATAATCATTCTGGTTTTCCCTGATCTTTGGTGCGATTTCAACAAGGGTTAGCAGTATGCCTTCGGCCCAACGGTCCATTGTACGCGATTGCCCCGGTGTGGTCATGTACTGTTCTACCACATGTACGAAAATGTCTGCAATACCGCATGCGATCTGAAAAGCCGGAAGAGAGTAAGTTGTTTCAGGGTCAAGAATTGAAAAGAGTGGATGACGATTCGAAAAAGCATATTTTTCCCTGGTCTCAGATCGTGAGATCACCGCACCGGCATTCATTTCCGAACCCGTTGCAGGCAGTGTCATAACTGAAGCAAAGGGAATGGAGTCATTCGAACTGCCTTGCAGTACAATATCCCATGCATCACCATCATAGCAGATACCTGCTGCAATAAGCTTTGTCCCGTCGAGGACCGATCCGCCACCTACGGCAAGGAGGAAATCAATCTTGTTTTTCTTTCCTTCAGTAATGGCTTTCCTTAGGGTCTCAACAGTCGGATTTGGTTCGATTCCCCAAAACTCGATGTATTTGTGATTTTTAAGGGCAGCTTTAACCTGTTCATAAACCCCGTTGATTTTTACACTTCCACCTCCAAAGGTCAGCATAATATTTTTATCGGCAGGGATGAGTGTAGTTAGCTGAGCTATCTGTCCTTTTCCGAAGACCAGTCTGGTCGGATTCTGAAATGAAAAATTATTCATAATTTCTTCTTTATAGTAATTTCAAAATTAACATATACAAAATAACTTAAAAAGGCCATGTTACATTGCCATCCGGGGCAAAAAAATGTTGCAGACGGTTTAGTCCAGTGCCCTGATTTTTGAGACCAGAAGTGAAATACCAACGCCAAATATGCCGATAACGGCAAAGGAGTAGCGCAATCCCGCTGCCTCCGAAATGTATCCAATCAGTGGCGGGCCCATCAGAAAACCCAGAAAACTGACACCCGAAACGGTCGCCAGTGCTATTCCGGGAGGGACTTTTGTATGTCTTCCTGCAGCACTGTAAACAGAAGGGACGATACTCGATACTCCGAGACCTACCAGCATGAAGGCCAGTGTTGATGCAACAATATTCGGGAAAATGACTGCTGTATATAACCCGGTTGAGATCATTACTCCGCAGATTTGCAGAAGTCTTTTTCTTCCAATCCTGAAAGTCACCCAGTCGGCAAGAAAACGACCGGTAGCCATCATTATCATGAATGAAGTGTACCCGAGTATTACGAGCGACGATGGTGCCTTTACCACATCTTTAAAGTAAACCCCGCTCCAGTCGAACATTGCCCCTTCGCTAGCCATGCTGCAAAAGCCTATTATTCCCAGCTGTACCAGTACAATATCCGGTTTATTGAAAAACTTCGGTCGGGGCTCACTGGGGTCCCTGAAAGGCTTTCCCTTAAGCAGGTAAGGATAATTAAACAAAATAATTGTAGCAACAATGAGGATAATTGTAACGAAATGCCAGTAAGGAGCAACTTTGAGGTTAATCATTGCCAGGCCTATGAGCGCACCGGTAAAGCCTGCAAGACTCCATCCTCCGTGAAATGATGACATAATAGGCTTGTCATACAGACGTTCCACCGCCACCCCCTGCGTGTTGATTGAAATATTGCACATGTTTCCGGCCAATCCGAAAAAGAACAGGGCTATAGCCAGTTGCCATCCCTCACGCACCAAACCAATATTGGTGAGGCAGAGTGAATATATTGGAATTGCGAATAGCATAACGTTACGGCTTCCGAAACGGGTAACCAGTTTGCCTGAGAAAGTCATCATTGTTAACTGGGCCACAGGCATTGTGAAGAGGATACTGCCAAACAGTGCATCATTAAGGTGTAGTGCGGTTTTAATATCGGGTATCCTGCTGGCCCATGAGGCGAAGCATAGACCCATGCAGAAATAGGCGAGGGCAACGGCTAACCTGATCCTTCCTTTATCGGGCACAGCATCATTCTGTCCGGAGAGCATGTTTAATTGTTCTGTCATTTATGTTTTCTGAAAATCTGCGCGGCAAAGATAGGCATAAACTTTGCATTCAGACTGCGGTCATAGTCCTTCGGGAATTTTTGAACTGGTTCACCTATATTTTTAAATGTCTCTTTTCTCTTGCCGATAATACAAGTTCCCTGATTTCGGACGGCAATTGTTCATCCTGCCATCTTCTTTCGTCTTCAACTGATTTTCCCGAGAAATTGATAGCTTTAAGTGCATAATCTGCGGCTCCCGTTGAATGGTCGGCCATATGGGCGGTTGCAACGGCATGGCCTGCAGAACGTGCGACCGCAGCAAAAACCGGGTTTGTAAATTCCCTTGCAGCAGCATGAGCCACCACAGCTGCCTTCATTGCTGCACCAGTAGTGGCATTTTCATTTTCCCATTCGCGGGCAACAATAAGGGCACTCGCCACTCGATAATCTATTACATTTGCAAGAAGATACATGACGTGCTCTGAACAATCGCAGGCCCATTTTATAAGCTGGCGGTGCTGTTCTTTTGCCAATGGCCCGCCACGGTGTTCTGCAATAAATCGTTTATTTCGCATGGCATGAATCTATATTCCTTGCTATCCTGAATCCCAGGTCATCGATCTTAAATGAAACAGGATGACTTCGCCGGCGATTGGTAGCCAGGCACCCTCTTTCATCATCGTTCCAGCCTCCTCCGCGAAAGATCCGGTATGAGCCATAGATAGTTTCATCATAAATATTGGAACACCACTCCCAAACATTACCAAGCATATCATAAAGCCCCCAATCATTAGGTTTTTTCATTCCCACATCATGGGTTGTCTCTTCAGAATTGGCCTTATACCAGGCTATCGAATCAAGCTCGCCGTATCTTGTCGCACCCGTTCCTGCCTTACATGCATATTCCCATTCGGCTTCAGAAGGGAGACGATAGCCATTTGCATTTGAATCGAATGAGATTACGAAAGGATCTTTGGTCATGGTATAGCAGGAAGATAATCCGGCCATTGCTGATAGCGAATTGCAAAAAAACACAGCCTCTTTCCATGAAACAGTTTCAACCGGCTTTCTGTTACCTTTGAACGCGGAGGGCGATTCGTTGGTTACTTCGAAATATAAATCCTGCGTTACAGGATATCTCGACATCAGAAAGGGCTTAAGTTCTACTTTCCATGTTTTCTTTATCCTGTCATCCCTTAATACAATTTCGCCGCCGGGGATTAATACCAGCTGGTCGTCTGTTGGTTTAATGAAGTTCAATTATAATCTGTTTCGAATAATTCAATGAAAAAACCTTATTAAACAATTGCAAAGGTACTGTTGTCAATGTTATCTCCACATCAAAACCGCATCCTTTAACGGATTGATATTTCTGAAATCTTCAAAGGGTTTTGATTTATTATCGGACCACCATTTTGAATATAAGTTATATGCCCTTGTTAAGTCATCATTGTTAGCAATCTGAGGTTCAATTGTTCCTCCGGGAATGAAGAGTTGTGGAGCCAGTGAAGGGAACCTTTCAAATCCATTTGTTTTATCATATCTTAACCTGACCGATTCGATTGTCCACATCAAACATTCTCCCAGTCTGAATTCAGGCGCCATGTATGATGATATCGGGTTAACAGGGAATGATTTTATCGTTTGAAAATCATTTGCATAATGTAGAAGCCTCTCTATATCTGCCGGCTGAAAGTTCGGGATGAACATGTCATCATAATTTCCTTTTATAAGCATAGTTACAAACTGATCTACATTGGGGTCCGACCAGTAATCCTTCTCACATCCTGAAAGGAAAAGAATCAGGAACAAAGCCAGAGTTTTGGATTTCATAAGATTATTTAATTGCTAATTTAGTTTTTTCATGCACTCTATTTACCCTGTAACATCAGGCATTCCAGGGGAATATTCAGAAATTCCTGGTAACTCGCGCTGCTGGGAGGACCATCATTTAAATAAGTGTGATGTGCTATCCTTATTGTTACCATTCCTTCGGTGATTTCACTGCCTGAAACCGTATCTCCCACATTAAATGATAAGGTTTTTATACCAACCACGCCACCTACAGTAACTGTTGCAGAATAGGGTAAGATAAAAATATAGCTATGTTCAGCTGTATTTTCTTTTTTCTCACAGCTTGTCATAAATAGTATAAGTAAAGTCAGACATATGAACTTGTTTATTTTCATAGCATTAATGTACTGGTTAAATTTATGAAAGTAGTTGAATATACCTTTATGTATCCGCATTTTTCATGCCACTTATCTGTTTATAATAATAATTTTTCATCCTGATTCTTTTTCAAAGCAAATATACTCCCAGGCTCTGAGTTGCAACATGAGACAAGACTAGATTCACTGTTTTTCCAGATATAACCGAAAGATAAAGTTCAGGCATGAGAATATTTGTTTTTATTGCTTACCTTTATTTAAGGGGATAATTTACTGTAAAAACTTCTAAAATAATTATATAGCTAATAAAAGCAGGACAAAATCCTTTATATGGAAATCAGGGCAAATAAAGAACCCTGAGATAACTTGTATTTTCAAATTGACTCATACAAAAATGCGGAAAAAGTATTTCTTATTATTCCTGATCTTCTTACAACTTAACATTATTGGGACAGGACAGAAGGGCTTAAACCCTGGTTACATTATTACCAACGATTTTGACACTCTCCGGGGGTACATTAAACTGAAATCGAATTTCGAAAATTCCGAAAGCTGTGAGTATGCACAGACAGAAAATCAAATCCCCGTAGTTTATTCGCCAAATGATATCAGAGCTTACCGGATTGAGAATAGCAAATACTACCTGTCAAAGGACATAGTAATGGACTCTGTAAAGAAAAAAATCTTTTTAGAATATCTTGTTGACGGGATTGTTGACCTGTATTATTTAAAAGATCCCGGGAATGAATATTATTTCATTGAAAAAGATACTCTTCTGATGCAATTGTCGAATGACGGATCAATTGTAACTGTTAAAGGCATGGGAGGCCAGGGAGAATATGAATCAAATTATTTTAAAAATTCAAATCAGTATAAAAGAATCCTGCAGTATCTTTTTCAGGATAGTAAGGAAACGTTGGCAGAAATTCCAAATACTGCTTTTGATTACCGTCCACTAATTAAGATTACAAAAGACTATCATAAAAGCGTTTGCAAGGATAACAATTGTATCGATTTCACTAAATCAACCAATAAGGGTTTGTTTTTAGAACCCTATTTGGGGTTTATATACTCACGGATGGGATTGAAAACATCTGAGGATTATGTTAATGAGTTGAAGCCGTATGTTGGCTTGCAGTTGAGACTCAAACCCTTTAAAGGATTTTCGAAGTGGAATCTCCTGGTTGGCTTTAATTATTCGGCTAATAACTTCGAGGGAGATTTTGAGAACTCCCTGAACCAATATGGTTTACCTTATTGGATCCATGCCAAATACTCTGTTCTTCGCGTGCCTCTTGCCATTGAGTACACAATGCCTTTTGAAAACCTGCAGCCATTCGTTTCATTAAGTTACAATAATATCATTCTGTTAAATACAGATTATGAGGTAGTAAGAGTCTATGGCAATTCACGAACCCCGGAAGAAACATATTTCAGAAAGTACCAGTATGGGGCATCCTTTGGTTTTGGTGTAAAATTTAAAATCGAAAATGATACTTATTTTTTTCTAAAGAATGAATTTGAATACAGAATTCCGGGCGCTAATTTTGGTTATGTCCTTGACCAGTCACGGGTCTATTCATACATGATAAGTGCAGGTTTTGGTTTTAAGATTAAATAGGAATTATTAGGTCTGTCAGCTAAGCAAAATTCATTCTGCACAGACTGTATTTCGTGATTATTCGTACCTTTAATGAACTAATTCAGCATCGCTGCATGAGTTACATTTACGATCTGTGGGACGACTTCATTAGTCTTCTTTTCCCCAGGCTCTGCTATGGCTGCGGAAACCACCTTATGCGGAATGAAAACCTTATTTGCACTGAATGCTATGTGACTATTCCCAGGACAAACTTTCATACGCTTAATGACAATCCTGTGTCACAGATATTCTGGGGAAGGTGCATTATCGAAAGAGCTGCCGTTTTTTCATACTACAATAAGGGGAGCAGGATAAGAAACCTCATCCATAATATGAAGTATAAGGGAATAAAAGAAGTTGGTTATGAGTTGGGCAGGATATATGGCAACTCATTGAAGGGATCTGACTTTATAGTGGGTGTCGATGTCATAATTCCTGTCCCTCTTCATCCTTCAAAGAAGAGAATGCGGGGTTTCAATCAGAGTGAGTGTATCTCATCAGGTATAGCCGATGCCACAGGTCTGGCCGTCGATAATGTATCTCTTGCAAGGATAACAGGCTCTTCAACCCAGACAAAAAGGTCGCGCTACGACCGTTGGACTAATGTTGAAGGTATTTTCACCGTAACCGATCCCGGCCTGATAAAGGGCAAACATATACTGCTTGTTGACGATGTGATCACCACCGGAGCGACAATTGAATCGTGTGCCGGCGAACTTCTGAAAATGGAAGGAGTGAAGGTTAGTGTTGCTGCACTTGCATATGCACCTGCATAACAACTTTGACTTATTTTACCCTCTTTGGATTCTTGCTTATGAAGTCCTTCCAGCTGTTGAAAGCCTTCTCCTGCATTGGGTTGTTGGTCTGGTAAAAGTGGCATAAGGCTGCAGCCAGCCCGTCGGTGGCATCGAGCTTAAACTCGGCGAGATTAAATTTAAGGATATTCATGAGCATTGCAGCCACCTGTTCCTTCGATGCAGCTCCCTGGCCCGTAATCGACATCTTTATCTTCCTGGGTGCGTATTCAAAGATCGGAAGCGATCGTGTAAGCGCCGCGGCAATAGCAGCTCCCTGTGCCCGTCCAAGCTTAAGCATCGACTGAACATTTTTACCATAGAATGGCGCTTCAATGGCCAGCTCATCAGGATGATATTCATCTATTATTCCTGCTGTCCTCTCGAATATATGTTTCAGTTTAACATAATGGTCGTCAAAGTGTGAGAGATCGATGGCCCCGATAGCTATAAGCTCCGGAACATTTCCGGTAGCTTTTATTACACCATACCCGGTCATTGAGGTTCCGGGGTCTATGCCAAGGATAATTCTCTCTTTCGGTATTGCCTTCAATCAGCTCAGTCTATTTATTATAAATTCCTTGTTTTTCATCAACAAATGCATTGTTCATCCATGCAGGCTTCTCTGAATAATTTGGCTGACGCTTGAAAAGCTGCATACTCTTTTTCGTCGAAATTGTACCAGTCTGGAGATAATGGATAGCCTCTTTAAGGCACGCTTCCTGCCTGTCGCTGAAGTCATGTGTTATGTCGTCGGGAAGGACTTTTGCAGGGAAGATGCCCGCAAAATAATCACCTTCATTCGAAGCGTTTACTATTTTAAAGGTTACAGGCCAGAAAAAGTACTTTTCCCCCACATCCCAGCCATTCATGCCAGTGGGCTTTCCGTTCGTGGTATCGCCTATCGTCACAATGTTCATAAAAGGCTTAAGCCCGTTGATAACTGCCTCGCTTGCTGAAGCAGTTGACCGGGAAGTTATAACAACCAATCTCGAAAGATTAAGACCGTAACTTGTGGCTTTGAAATTGAAAGTACTGTTTGCAGTCTGGTGCTTGTCGTTATATGTCAGTTTTGCAAATACTTTTCCGGATTGCACATCTCCGGCTATATAGCTTGCAAGAGCTTGTGCTATTGAGAGATAGCCGCCGGTATTGTATCTCAGGTCAAGAATAAGATCCTTTACTCCTGCTGCTTTGAATTCAGAAAAGGCTGTGGCCAGTTCATCGGCAGAGGGAGTGATGAACGATTCAAATACAAGATGGCCGGTTATCCCGCTTGTGAGATTCAGGGTATCTTTTGCCAGAACAGTGTTTACTGTGAATGATGATTTTGTTGATGTTATTGATACCTCAGCTCCCTGGGCATTCTGAAACAGGAAGATATTCGTAATTCCCTCCTTGCTTGCTCCGATCAGATTGGTATATGCCGCAGGATCATTTGACTTAAGAACCGGAGCCAGGTCAACGCCATTGACCTTCTTAACGATCCAACCTCGCCTGACACCGCTTGCATAAAGTGGTGACTTATTATAGATCATAGCGATGCGGGCCTGGCCCGCAGCGTCGAGACCTATCCTGATTCCATGGCCAACAAAATCTCCCTGCATTTCGGAAAGGAACTCGTCGTAATCTGCAATAAAACTCCACCTGTCGAGTGTCTTGTACCTCATTGCCTCCAGCAAAGCAGACGGGTCAGCATAATTTCCCTTGTTTGCTTCCGTTACTGACACCGATTCAGGCTTGTCATACCAATAGTAGAATTCCTTCATGATGTAGTAAAGGCTGTCGCGAGCCATAGCGGGTGTCAGGGTTGTTTCGGGAATTACATTGTCTTTTTTACATGATGATAGCGCAGTTATTATGACTAATGAGTAAAAGAGGAGTTTCTTCATTTATTACTGAAAATTTAGATTTGAGATGCCAAATATAACTAATTACCTGCCGGCCTTTTCCTGTTCTGAACCAATATGCCTGAAATTATAAGCAATAATCCTGCCGGGGTTGTATAATAAACGGGTTCGTGCAGAATAAAGTGTACGAACAGAAGGGAAAGGAACGGGGCCAGGTAGACAAGGTTGCTTACTTTATCGGTTGTTGCAGCCATCTGAAGGGCTTTCAGCCAAAACAGAAAGGTTATCCCCATCTCGAATATGCCAATGTAAACTGATGCTGTCAGGCCAGTTAATGAAGGAAGAGTCTGGAACCTTCCCGTAATGATCATTGCAGCCAGCAGGTAAACAGAGCCAAAGATGAAATTAAGCAGGAGCTTTACGGCTTCTTCGCGTTTATCCCTCATATTTAAAATAAAATAAAACGCCCAGAAAACGGAGCTTCCCGTTGCAAGGAGCACCCCTTTTATGTCCGATCTGACAGTTGAAAAAGGATGTCCCTGTGATGAAATAATATAGACACCCGCGAAGCTTATGAAAAGCGCAATGAAGCTCTTCGGTTCAATCTTTTGCTTCAGTACCGGAACTGAGAGGAAAACCAGGATAATCGGCCATATCATGTTCAGAGGCTGGGCTACCTGCGCAGGAAGAAGCTGGTAGGCCCTGAGGAGGATCAGATAATATATGAAAGGATTTATAAGACCCAGGATTGCGGATCGAAGAAGCTCACCACTGGTAGTTTTAAATATTAGACAGGTTTTCCTTTGAGTAAACACAACTATTGCAAGAACTGCAGTTGATGTCAGCACTGCCAGCGTCAGCATAGTAAGAATATCCAGTTCACGCAGGCTTATCTTGAATGCTGTCGGAACTGTCGACCAGAAAAAAATCGCCAGTCCTGCATAGATATAAGATTGACGGGTCCGGTTCATGGAAGATTATTTTGCCTCTACCCTTTTGCACCCCCAACCCATCAAGGGGAGAGGGGGGTAAAACGCATTAATTTATTATTTCAAATCCCGTATAAGGCACCAGCACTTTCGGGACTCTGATTCCTTCTTCCGTCTGGTTGTTTTCAAGTATGGCTGCAACTATCCTGGGTAGTGCAAGGGCACTGCCATTTAGAGTGTGCACGAGTGTAGTTTGTTTATCACCTTTGTCCTTAAACCTGCATTTCAGCCTGTTAGCCTGGAATGATTCGAAGTTCGACACGGAACTTACCTCGAGCCATCTTTTCTGTGCTGCCGACCACACTTCGAAATCGTAAGTGAGGGCAGAGGTGAATGACATGTCTCCACCGCAGAGCCTTAGGATTCTGTACGGTAGTCCCAGACTGACAATAAGTCCTTCAACATGGCTTACCATCTCGTCGAGCGATTCATAGGAATGATCGGGGTGGGCAATCCTGACTATCTCGACTTTGTCAAACTGGTGCAGACGGTTTAGCCCCCTGACATGGGCACCCCAGGAACCAGCCTCTCTCCTGAAGCATGGAGTGTATGCAATATTTTTTATTGGAAGCTGGTCGGCGCTGAGGATGACATCCCTGTAAATGTTTGTTACAGGAACCTCTGCAGTCGGGACAAGATAGAAATTATCAAGTGTTGCATGGTACATCTGGCCTTCCTTATCGGGAAGCTGACCTGTTCCAAAGCCGGAATCCTCGTTAACCATAATCGGGGGATATACTTCGTCATATCCGGCTTTTTCACCCTGGTCGAGAAAGAAGGTTATGAGTGCCCTTTGAAGTTTGGCCCCTTTTCCCTTGTAAACAGGAAATCCTGCACCTGTGAGTTTTATGCCAAGTTCAAAATCAATTATATCATATTTTTTTATGAGATCCCAGTGGGGGAGGGCTGTATCTGTGACAACAGGAAGTACTCCTCCGCTTCGGACTATCTCATTGTCATCTGCTCCATGACCAGCAGGTACCGATTCGTGGGGAAGGTTTGGCAGACGGACGATTTCAGTTTTAAGGTCATTATCAATAGGGCCAATCTTTTCCGAAAGGATCTTAATCTCTTCCTTCAATGCAAAGGTTTTCTGTCGCGCAACTTCTGCTTCCTCTTTATTACCAGCTTTCATGAGGGTTCCTATCTCCTTCGAGATCCGGTTCATTTCAGCCTGAAGGCTGTCGGTTTTAACCTGAATTTCACGACGGGATGTATCGAGCGCAAGAATTTTTTCAATTGTTTCAGAAGCGTCAAAGTTTTTCACCCTGAGCCTTTCAATTATAAAGTCCTTTTTTTCGCGGATAAGGTTTATTGCAAGCATTGTTATAGGGATTAAAAATAAAAAAGCAGGCCTGTTAAGCCCGCCGTAAAAATATTAAAAACTCCCGATAATCCTTTCCTGTTAAAGAAAAGAATTTCGGGAGTCTGTCTCTTGAAAACCGGTCGTTATTCGGCAAGTGGTTTAACCGAAACGTAGGTTTTATTGTCACGTTTTCTTTTGAACTCTATCTCGCCATCGATAAGCGCAAAGAGAGTGTGGTCTTTCCCGAGGCCTACATTGAGACCGGGATTATGTTTTGTTCCTCTCTGGCGTACTATGATGTTGCCAGCTTTGGCTGTCTGGCCGCCGAAGAGCTTCACTCCAAGCCTTTTGCTTTGCGAATCGCGACCGTTGCGCGAACTTCCCGCCCCTTTCTTGTGTGCCATAATTATATACTTTTAATTGCTTTTACTTGATATTTTATTCTTCTGAAGCTTTCTTTTCTGCAGCTTTCTTTGCAGGGTTTTTTTCTGTTGTTTATTCAACGGCTTCTTCAGCTATTCCCGTTTCTTTTTTTACTGAGACCTTTTTTGGAACTGTTTTTCCATTGATGCTGAGGATCTCTACCTGAGTGAAATTCTGACGGTGCCCGTTTTTCACCCTGTAACCTTTTTTCCTTTTCTTCTTGAAAACGATGACTTTGTCACCCCTTACATGGTCAAGGACCTTCACCTCAACATAAGCATCCTTAACTGTTGGTTCTCCGACAGTTATGTTGCCATCTTCCTCAATTAACAGAACCTGATCGAATTTAATCTCGGTTCCTTCTTCTGCATCCAGACGGTGGACAAAAATACTTTTGCCTCCTTCAACTTTGAACTGCTGGCCTGCAATTTCTACGATTGCGTACATTTTTATTATGTTTTACGTTACTCCGTGAGGCGTACATTGTAATTTAAAATGTATCTTCATTTGCCCCGTCGGATTTATTCAAATTCGGACTGCAAAGATATACAAATTAGATTAGTTACAAACCTTTACGCTTATTTTTTTGCATCATTTCAACATAGAATTGCCCGACAGTCAAAAGAATGAGGTTCAGTATGGTTTGCCTCTGGCAGGCATAATAATTGCAGCAGTTCTGAAAAAAGAATATTTATTGCTTTCTGTTACTGGTAATATCTTTATATTTGTGTGAAGCTAGCGGAACTGGGAAATTTTCCTGCAGCATAAACGATTGATATGAAGAGAGTAAAGTTAAAAGTAATGGGCATTTCGTATAGTCAGACTCAGTCAGGAGCCTATGCCCTCATACTTATTGAAGAGAACGGAGAGAGAAGAATTCCAATTATTATCGGGGGATTCGAAGCACAGGCTATAGTTATAAAGCTTGAAAACCTTGATCCTCCCAGGCCGCTTACTCACGACCTGTTCAAAAAATTAGCCGACCAGTTCAATATTATTGTGAGCGAAGTGATGATCCACAAACTTGAAGAGGGCGTTTTCTTCGCCAAACTCATCTGCAGCAGCGGGGAATCGGAGTATACCATTGACAGCAGGACATCCGACGCAGTTGCTATTGCCCTCAGGTTCGGCTGCCCAATATTCATTGCCGAAGAGATACTCGACAAAGCCGGAATTACAATAAATCCAAATGACGGAGATATTCCCGGAACCTCAGACGGCGATGATATTCCTGAACATGAAACTACGACTTATGAGTCTTACTCCGATGATGAACTTTTCAAGATGATCGATGAAGCTGTGAAGACAGAAGATTATGAGCGTGCTGCTTCAATCAGGGATGAGATTGAGAAAAGAAAGCGGAAGTAGGCCTGTGACGGGACAGTCGGGAAAACCGGCGAGCCTGAAATTTTAAGCCATAGTAATTAAATCACCAACCAGAGATGAGACAATATCTTGATCTTCTTGATACCGTCATAAAAACCGGGACTGAAAAGAAGGACAGAACAGGAACAGGAACCATAAGCATATTTGGTTACCAGATGAGATTCAATCTTAGTGAAGGATTTCCTGCCCTTACGACAAAGAAACTGCACCTCAAGTCAATAATTCATGAGCTGCTCTGGTTCATTTCGGGAGATACAAACACGGCCTACCTTAATCAGAATGGCGTGAAGATTTGGAATGAATGGGCCGATAAGGATGGTAATCTTGGTCCGGTTTATGGTTCCCAGTGGCGGTCATGGCCCGCTTCGGGCGACAGGAAGATCGACCAGCTTCTTAATGTAATAAGCTCGATTAAAAATAATCCGGATTCTCGCAGGCATATTATAAGTGCCTGGAATACCGGGGAGATTGAAAAAATGGCTTTACCACCCTGCCATATTCTCTTTCAGTTCTATGTAGCCGACGGAAAGCTCTCCTGCCAGTTGTACCAGCGAAGCGCCGATATTTTTCTCGGCGTTCCTTTCAACATTGCATCATATGCACTCCTTACTATGATGGTTGCAGGGGTTACCGGCCTCAAGCCGGGAGATTTTATACATACCCTCGGCGATGCTCATATCTACCTTAACCATATTGAACAGGTAAAAACCCAGCTGTCAAGGGAGCCGTTTGGCCTGCCTCAGATGATTATAAATCCCGGAGTAAAGGATATACTGGGTTTCAGATACGAGGATTTTTCACTTGTAAATTATTCAGCCCACCCGCATATTAAGGGTGATATTTCAGTATAACAAACAGATTATGATATCAATAATTGTTGCAGTATCTGACGACTGGGGCATCGGTAAGGATAACGAGCTTCTATGGAATATTCCATCTGACCTGAAGAGGTTCAAAAGGCTAACCCTTGGTAACACCCTTATCATGGGGAAAAGAACCTGGGAATCGCTTCCGGTAAGACCGTTGAAGGGGAGGAAGAATATTGTCCTCACCGACGTTCCTGCGGAATGTATTGATTGTTCGGTAACTGCTTACTCCATTGATGATGCTCTCGGAAAATGCAGCCTCGAAGAGGAGATATTCATAATAGGAGGGGGAAGCATTTACCGCCAGTTCATGCCTCTGGCCGACAGACTTTATATTACTCATATTCATAAATCGGCACCAGCGGACACTTTTTTCCCTGTAATTGACAAAAATGAATGGGAGGTTGTCGGGAAAGAAGAAGGCGACCCGGAGGAGAATAAGGGAATCCCTTTTACATATATAACCTATCTGCGCAGAAATAAAATTCAAGGAAAGTAAGAAGGGCGAATCAAAGTCTTCCTGCTTCTTAACCACGGAGTTTCACTGTTTAAGAAATTTAAAGCAGAGAAACTCCTTTAAACACCGTGTAACTCCGTGGTAAAAAAATACGAGATTATGATGCCCTGAGAACTTTAAGGTTTATCCTTTCAAGTTTCCTGTCGGCGTAATCGATTGTGATTTCAAGTTCGCTGGTGTCCTTTGAAGGCATCTCGAACATTGCATCAAGCATAATAGCTTCGCAGATCGACCTGAGGCCCCTGGCGCCCAGTTTGAATTCAATGGCTTTGTCGACAATATATTCGAGGACGCCTTCTTCGAAGGTGAGGTCGATATTGTCCATTTTGAAAAGCTTGATATACTGTTTTACAAGTGCATTTTTAGGTTCAGTAAGAATTGCCCTGAGCGCATCCCTGTCGAGCGGGTTCAGATGTGAAAGTACGGGAAGCCTTCCGATAATTTCGGGAATCAGACCAAATGATCTGAGGTCCTGAGGAGCAATATACTGGAGAAGATTATTCTTGTCAACCTTATCCCTTATCTTTGTTGCCCCGAATCCAACTATCTGGGTATTAAGGCGCTGGGCTATTTTTTTATCAATTCCTTCGAATGCTCCGCCACAAATAAAAAGAATATTCTTGGTATCGACGGGTATCATTTTCTGTTCGGGGTGCTTTCGTCCTCCCTGCGGGGGAACATTTACTATAGAGCCTTCGAGCAGTTTCAGTAATCCCTGCTGTACTCCCTCACCCGACACGTCGCGGGTTATTGAAGGATTGTCGCCCTTGCGGGCTATCTTATCAATCTCATCGATGAAAACAATGCCTTTTTCGGCAGCTTTAACATCATAATCTGCATTCTGAAGCAAACGGGTGAGCAGGCTTTCAATATCTTCTCCGACATAACCTGCTTCGGTCAGCACAGTGGCATCGACAATTGTGAATGGCACATGCAGCATTTTAGCAACAGTCCTCGCAAGGAGAGTCTTGCCGGTTCCGGTTTCCCCAACCAGGATAATGTTCGACTTTTCAATTTCTATTTCGTCGGCATCGGGCTTTTGCATAAGCCTCTTGTAGTGGTTATAAACGGCTACGGAGATTATTTTTTTAGCCATATCCTGGCCAATGACATACTGGTCAAGGAAGTTTTTAATTTCAACAGGTTTCAGAAGATTAATTGTATCGAAGGATGTGTTCTTTTTGCTGCCAAGCTCTTCCTTCATTATGCTGTTAGCCTGCTCTATGCAATGGTCGCAGATATGGCCCTCAAGCCCTGCAATAAGAAGGTTTGTTTCTTTTTTTGTTCTGCCGCAAAATGAACATTTATCCATCAGATACTATTTTTGATGTTTTTCGAGAATCTCATCAATCATCCCGTAATCCTTGGCTTCCTGGGAAGTCATCCAGTAATCCCTGTCCGAGTCTTTCTCGACTTTCTCATAAGAATTACCTGAATGCGATGCTATAATTTCGTAGAGTTCCCTCTTTAATTTAACTATTTCACGTACTGTGATCTCAATGTCAGAAGCCTGCCCTTCTGCGCCTCCCATTGGCTGATGAATCATGATCCTGGAGTGTTTCAGGGCCGATCTTTTCCCTTTTTTCCCTGCCGTCAGAAGAACTGCACCCATCGAAGCCGCCATACCGGTACAAATTGTTGCAATGTCAGCCGAAATATACTGCATTGTATCATAGATACCCAGACCGGCATGAACTGATCCTCCAGGAGTGTTGAAATAGATCTGTATATCTTTTCCGGGATCTGAAGAATCGAGGTATAGCAACTGTGCCTGTATAATGTTAGCGACATAATCGTCGATAGGTAATCCGAGGAAAATGATCCGGTCCATCATAAGGCGGGAAAAGACATCCATTGATGCAACATTCAACTGCCTTTCCTCAATAATTGTTGGTGATATATAGCTTGCATAAGCTGATTGGTACCTGTGCAGGTTAAGACTGCCGATACCACGGTTGCTTCTTGCATATTTTCCAAAATCGTCAGCGATATTCATATCTTAAAGTATTTAAATAAACATGCAAAGATAACAATATTAGATCAGAACAGTTCAATCGGCAGGCTACTGTTCAAAAAGCTTGTTGAATTCGTCAACTGAAATGCTTTTGTTTTCAAGAGTTACGATGTCCCTGATAATTCCTGTTACCTTGTCCTCGAGTATTCTGTCTGCAATTTTTTTAGCATCATCCTCACGTTTTAGAGTCTCTTTTGCATAGTTGCCAATCTGCTCATCAGTGGCATAATAAAGGCCATACTGCTGGAACTGCTGTCTGGTTATGTTCTCGGCTTCTCTCTGGAGTTCTTCTTCTGATATCTTCACCTCATTGTCGCGGGCTACCTTATTCCTGATAAGCTGCCATTTAAGGTCTTTTCTGAAGCTGTTGAATTCCTGATCGATCTGTTCCTTTGTTGTTTTTTCATTGACTCTCAGAAGCCATTTTTTAAGGAATTCCTCGGGAAGGTCAAATTGTATTTTTTCCATAGCGAGTTCTTTCAGGTCGAGCATCAGCCTGAAATCGCTTTCACGAACAAGGCTTGCCGAGATCTCGTCTTCCACCTTCTTCATGAATTCTTCCTGCCCGGCAACAACGCCTTCTCCATAGATTTTGTCGAACAGTTCCTGACCGATTTCGGCAGGGAAGAAACGGCTGATCTCATTTACAGTGAATCTGAAGTTGCCCTCGATTGAAGCTGCCTCATCCTTAGTCTTGTGAAGCAAACCTCCTACCTCGTTATCGTTGGGGAAGGCTTTTTTGATGTCGAAGACTACTGATTCACCGATATTCTTACCTATGAAATCAGATTTAATGTTTTCATCCTTAATAATGTCAATACCTATGGAAGCGTTTTCGACTGAGATCGCATCGGGCAGCGAATTGCCATCAGTGTCTACGGCTTCTATTTTACCTTTAATTACATCCTTATCCTCAGTTGAGTTAGCGCCCCTCAGCTCACCATAACGACGTGTATAATTGTCGATATAGTCATTTTTCATTTTCTCGTCGATTGAAATCTCATGAAACGTTACAATGTTATTCTTGGTCAGATTCAGTTCGATGGCCGGTGCCAGGCCAAGTTCGAATGAGAAGGTGAATTCTTCCTGGGTATCGAAGTCAATATTTTCCTGCTCGTCAGACGGCATTGGATCACCGAGGATCTCGAGTTTTTCGTCAGTGATATATTTCTGGATGCTATCAGTAACAATTTTATTTATTTCGTCAATCTGTACAGCATGTCCATAGATCTTCCTGACCATACCTATTGGTACCATGCCCGGGCGAAACCCCTTAATTGTAGCCTTTTTCCTGTAATCCTTCAAAACTGTCTCAACTTTTTCTTCATAATCGGGCTTGACAATATTGATTTTGAGGACGGCATTCAGATTGTCGATGTTTTCTCTGGTGATATTCATTTCAATTCTAGTTTATTGCACAGTTAAAAAAAACCGCCAAAACGCACTGTTAAGAGGTTTAGGGCGGTTTGTCAGTAGTGCGGATGAAGGGACTCGAACCCCCACGTCACGAAGACACAAGATCCTAAGTCTTGCTCGGCTACCAATTACGACACATCCGCGGTTAAATTCAGCGCAAAAGTATAATAAATAATTATGAAAACAAATTGATTATGTTACTTGCGGAGTTCAAAGTTCTTTCCAAGGTACACTTTTCTTACATGCTCATCGTCGGCAAGCTGTGAAGCAGTCCCTGATTTGAGTATGCGTCCTTCGAACAGAAGGTAGGCACGATCAGTAATAGAGAGTGTTTCGTGAACGTTATGGTCGGTAATAAGGATTCCGATATTTTTATCTCTCAGTTTCGACACTATTTCCTGGATATCTTCCACGGCAATAGGGTCAACGCCTGCAAACGGTTCGTCGAGAAGGATGAATTTTGGCTTCAGAGCCAGGGCCCTGGCTATTTCGGTACGTCTTCTTTCGCCTCCCGAAAGCTGAATCCCCTTGCTTTTTCTGATCTTCTGAAGGCCGAATTCGGTCATGAGAGTTTCAAGCCGTTCCTCCTGTTCCTCTTTTGGAAAGCCCGACATTTCAAGTACAGCCTTAATGTTGTCCTCAACCGACATATTCCGGAATACTGACGCTTCCTGGGCAAGGTATCCTATTCCCCTCCTTGCTCTCTGGTAAACAGGAAGAGTAGTTATGTCCTCGCTGTCGAGGAAAATTTTCCCCTCTCTTGGCCTTATCAGGCCTACTATCATATAGAAGGAAGTGGTTTTCCCTGCTCCGTTGGGCCCAAGCAGACCAACGATCTCTCCCTGTTCAACCTGAATTGAAACATGGTCTACAACTGTCCTGCTGCGGTACTTTTTTACAAGATTCTCAGTGTAAAGTTTCATCTTACCTCTTATGAAGTTGCAGTTTCAGATTTGCCATCATTCATGAACTCGCTGCGCTCTTTCTCCTTCTGTCGCATAACACGCCCCGATATTAAAATGCTTACCTCATACAGGATAAGAAGAGGTATTGCTACGAGAGTCTGAGAGAAAACATCGGGCGGTGTGATGATAGCCGAAATGATAAAAATAATTACTATGGCATGCTTCCGGTAAGTACGCATGAAAGTTGGTGTAACTACCCCTATTTTTGTGAGGAAGAATGCTATAATTGGAAGTTCGAATACCAAACCTGTCGCGAGGCAAATTGAAGTTAGCGTTCCAATGTATGACCTGACGTTTATCTGGTTTACTACATCCTGGCTTATCTCATATGAACTTAGGAAATGTATTGAAAGCGGAGCGAGCATAAAAAATCCGAAAAGGACTCCCGTGAAGAATAAGAGGGAAGCAGCAGTAACTGCACCTTTTGCATACTTTGCCTCATTATCCCTGAGAGCGGGTTTGAAAAACTGCCAGAACTCCCATAAAATGACCGGAAAGGCAAGTATCAGACCTACCACCATCGAAACGGTAATATGGGTGGTAAGCTGGCCCGACATCTTTATGTTGATGAGATTAAGGGTTTTTGTGTTTATGCAAAGTGCGGTTGTGTTCCAGCGCTCCCCGATTTCGCACAGTATCCTGTTTGTTAAAAAAGCAGGATTCTTTGGAGCAAGTATAATATTATCGAAAATGAAACCCTTGAAAATAAACGCTATTATCATAAAAATGACTATAGCCAAAATGGACCGGATGATATGCCATCTTAACTCTTCAAGATGTTCGAGAAATGACATTTCTTTCTCTCCCTTCTTCCCTTTATTCAAAAATGTAGACATCAGAACTATATATATTTTGGGCAAAAAAACCGCGTGTAAAGATGATAAATCTTATAATGCAAAACAATAATAAACTGATAGCCCTGAATAAAATCGGGTTAAAAGAATAATTTTTTATCCGGGAAAGTTGTAAAATAATGTGAAAAGCAATAACTTACTATCATAATAACTGTTGTCCTTAACAAAGCTCCCTTGAATGGGGTTACTATTATTAGTTGTCAGTGGGAGTAAGGTCTAAATTTAATTCGGTAACATTTTTATTAATTAGTTAAAAGAATGATATGATCAGGAATTTTATTAACTTTATCTAAACTGTGGATTTTGATTTTTGCAGTTTTTATTTTTATCATTTGAGGGGTTATTATGTTAAATGATTCAACTATTCAAGATTATTTAAAAAAGTATTTCGGTTTTGATACCTTTAAAGGGAATCAGGAGCCTATAATAAAGAATGTACTTGACGGGCTCGATACTTTTGTCCTTATGCCAACCGGAGGCGGAAAGTCGCTCTGTTATCAGCTTCCTGCTGTAATGAAGGAGGGGACAGCCATTGTTATCTCCCCTCTTATTGCCTTAATGAAAAATCAGGTCGACGCTATGCGGAATTTCAGCACCGACGACGATGTAGCCCACTTCCTGAATTCATCGCTTACAAAAACGGAGATTAACAGGGTAAAGAATGATGTGCTTGAAGGGAAGGCAAAACTACTCTATGTTGCACCCGAATCACTTACAAAGGAGGAGAATATTGAATTCCTTAAGAATATAAATATCTCATTTTACGCTATTGATGAAGCTCATTGCATTTCGGAGTGGGGACATGACTTCAGACCTGAATACCGGCGCATAAGGCCGATAATTGATACTATAGGGAGGTCGCCAATTATTGCCCTCACCGCAACTGCCACTCCAAAAGTGCAGCACGACATTCAGAAAAACCTCAATATTCTCGATGCCGCGGTCTTTAAATCCTCTTTTAACCGCCCCAACCTTTATTATGAGGTTAAATCGAAACAGGATGTAGGCAAGGAAATAATAAAGTATATAAAAAACAATTCGGGAAAGTCAGGAATTATATATTGCCTTAGCCGTAAAAAGGTTGAGGAGCTTGCCGAACTTCTCAAGGTTAACGGAATAAAAGCACTCCCGTACCATGCAGGTATGGATTCGGCCACACGCACCCTGAATCAGGACAGGTTCCTCATGGAAGAGGCTGATGTCATCGTTGCCACCATTGCATTCGGAATGGGGATCGATAAACCTGATGTCAGGTTTGTAATCCATTATGATATACCAAAGAGCCTCGAGGGATATTACCAGGAGACCGGACGTGCAGGACGCGATGGGGGCGAAGGGAACTGCATAGCCTATTACAGCTATAACGATATCCTGAAACTCGAGAAATTCATGCAGGGTAAGCCTATAGCAGAACAGGAAATTGGGAAACAGCTCCTGCTTGAAACAGTTTCATATTCCGAGTCTTCTGTTTGCAGGAGGAAACTTCTCCTCCATTATTTCGGAGAGGAATATCAGAATGAAAACTGTGAAGCTTGCGATAACTGTCTTCACCCCAAGGCTCAGTTCGAAGGAAATGAAGCTGTTGTAAGCGTACTTGAAACAATTCTAGCCGTAAAGGAGAAGTTCAAAGCCGATCATGTGTCGCATATCCTGTCGGGAAAAGTGACTGCTGCAATCAAATCCTACAGGCACCATAAGCTCGAGTATTTCGGAATAGGCGAAGAAAAGGATGACAAGTTCTGGAATATGGTTATCCGCCAGGGCCTCATTGCCAAGTTTCTTACTAAGGATATTGAGAACTACGGTCTTCTGAAAGTTACTCCGAAAGGACTTGAGTTCCTCGAGAAACCTACTTCATTCATGCTTGCCGAAGACCACGATTATGCAGATACGTCGGATGAAGAGAACGCTTTCGGGGCCAGGACGGCAGCCGTCGATGAGGAGCTTTTCAGTATACTTAAGGACCTGAGGAAAAAAATATCAAAGCAGAAGGATGTTCCCCCGTTTGTGATCTTCCAGGATCCCTCACTTGAGGATATGGCTATTCAGTACCCGATTACAATCGACGAACTTCAGAATATTTCAGGTGTTGGCGCCGGGAAAGCCCAGCGTTACGGAACTGAATTCATCAGTATCATCAAAAAATATGTGGAAGAGAAGGAGATCATCCGGCCCCTCGATATGGTTGTCAAATCAGTTGTCAATAAATCGGGGATGAAAGTGTATATAATCCAGAGCATCGACATGAAACGATCACTCGACGATGTTGCTGAAGCGAAGGGACTTGAGATGGCTGAACTGCTCTCTGAAATAGAAGCTATTGTTAACTCGGGGACAAGAATCAACCTCGATTACTATATAAACTCGGTTATTGACGAGGAACGCCAGCACGATATTTATGCATATTTCAGGGAAGAAGCAGAATCGGATTCCCTTGAAGCCGCATTCAAAGAGCTTGGAAATGAATTTGAGGAGGAAGAGATAAGACTTGTCAGGATTAAGTTCCTTTCGGAGATGGGAAACTAACCTCATTCTTCTTATTCCCGAAAAGGGATATTACGGCAACTGTAATAACATAAAACGGATAAACCAGCTGAGAGGGTATAAACCACTTCATCAGCCGATTGCAGCTATACCTTGA
Organism: uncultured Bacteroidota bacterium; assembly: GCA_903844815.1. Lineage (GTDB taxonomy): Bacteria > Bacteroidota > Bacteroidia > Bacteroidales > VadinHA17 > LD21. The sequence goes on from CAIMVD010000003.1 coordinate 53,594, forward strand.
AGTGGTATTCTTCAGAACGAGATAGTCAGGGATAGATTTCAGAATGAAAACAAGCGTTGTTACTGTCAGGAACCTGATGTTTGTCAAAGATGCTACGCAAAGGGCTGATTGGGCAAGAATTGTAACAAATGTTACAATTCCGACTGAAATCGTAAATGAATCTTTGTAATCAGTCCACTTGGATATCCATCTTTTTCTCTGTCGGAGGAACTTTTTTAATGACCCCGGAATTGCAGTTAAAACCATGGCTTCTTCTGACTCAAGCCATTCTATATTCGTACCGGCCACTTTTTTAATGCTGTGAAGAAGGAAAATATCGTCCCCGGAGGCGATTTCATCGTGAAGGTAAGGAGAATGCTTATCGTATGTTTCCCTTGTAAATGAGAGATTAGCTCCGTTGCACATTACGGCTTTTTTCAACAGGGCTGTTCCTGCAGTTATTCCCTGGAGGCTAAGAAACTCAAGTTCAGCAAACTGTCCGAAAAATCCTGTTCCTCCTTCAGACCTTACAGGACAAAGAATCAAGTCAGGTTTGTTTCTTTCATAGAATGATGCTATTGCTGCTATCCATCTTTTGCCGGCACGGCAGTCTGCATCGGTTGTTATAATCAGGTCTCCCGACGAAGCATGAATACCGGTTCTGAGAGCCTGTTTCTTGCCCGTCCCGGTGTTTTTCAGGACAGTTAACCTGAACTTGTTTCTGAATGACGAAGCAACATTGAAGGTCCCGTCGGAGGAATTATCATCGACAATAATTATTTCAAGCAAAGATGTGAGGTACTCCTGATTATCAAGGTCTCTAAGGATTTTGGGCAGATTATCCTGTTCATTCCGGCATGCTATGACAACCGAGACTTTAATAGAAGCAGGGGATGCTGGCGTGAAAGGCTTTATCTTAAGAAGGCCTTTATAGATTATAAGAATTAAAACAAGGTATGGAAGGATTAATATTGCAAGAAACCAATGCATATTTTAATCCTTCAGCCATTCGTACATCCGGTAATGTTCGCTGTTCATGCCAAGCGTTTCATAGGTAAGGCAGGCACGGTTATTATTTGTTTCGACATAAAGACGAAGCCCTGCAACGTTCTGTTTTTCAGATTCTTCTTTTATGTGCAGGTACATCGACCTGAAAATGCCCGTTCTTCTGAATTCGGGAAGGACATAAACCGACTGGAACCACCAAACCTGGGCGTTTCTCCAATCGCTCCATTCATATGTTATAAGAAGTGATGCGACTATGTTACCATTTTCCTCGGCTACCCAATACTGGCCCCTCGCATCATTTTCAAAAACGGCATTTACACCTTTTGTAACAATGTCACCTGGAAGGAGCAGATTCTCAGTTTCCCAGGCCATCTTCTGCTGGAAGTCTATTATGTCGGCAGCATCGCCGGTTATCGCTTTACGAATCATAGTCATTATTTATATTCATCCCAGCTTCTGATTTCCAGGTCGTCGATACTCATCTTGCAGCAAGCCAGGATGAAGGCACTGGCAAGCCGTGCATTTGTGATAAGCGGAACATTGTAGTCGACCGCGCTTCTCCTTATTGAATAGTCGTTATTTAATTCCTTGTCGCTCAGATCTTTTGGTATGTTTACTACAAGGTCTACCTCGCGGCTTTTTATCAGATCGATGGTATTGGGCGATTTGTCTTCATCGGGCCAGTATGCTACGTGGGCTTCGATTCCTGCATTTTCGAGGAACTGCTGGGTGCCTCTTGTCGCATATAGCTTATGACCTTTTTCGCGCAGTGCCCTGGCGCTGTTAAGGAGCTCTACCTTTGAACGGGCCGGCCCTGTAGAAAGCAGGATGCTTTTTTTAGGGACCCTGTAACCAACTGAGAACATTGCCTTAAGGATAGCTTCATAAAAACCTTCCCCTATACAGCCCACTTCTCCTGTTGATGACATATCGACACCAAGAACCGGGTCAGCTTTTGCAAGACGCGAAAAACTGAACTGGGGAGCCTTGACCCCGACATAGTCGAGTTCAAAAACGGTTTTAAGAGGCTTTTCGGCAGGCACTTTCAGCATAACCTTTGTGGCAAGCTCGATCAGGTTAACCTTAAGGACCTTCGATACAAAAGGCATGCTCCTGCTTGCACGGAGGTTGCATTCTATAACCTTTATATCGTTGTCCTTTGCAAGGAACTGTATGTTGAACGGACCCGAGATATTGAGCTCTTTAGCAATTAGGCGTGAGATGCGCTTTATCCTTCTGGCTGTTTCGAAATAAATTTTCTGAGCGGGAAATACCATTGTTGCGTCGCCCGAGTGAACCCCTGCGAATTCGACATGCTCGCTGATGGCATATGCCATCATCTCCCCATCGCGTGCAACGGCGTCGATCTCGATCTCCTTGGCATTCTCGATAAATTCCGATACTACTACCGGATACTGTTTCGAAACCTGTGAAGCAAGTATAAGGAAGTGAGAAAGTTCATTTTTATTCGAGACCACGTTCATCGCGGCACCCGAAAGAACGTATGACGGTCTGATGAGGACCGGAAATCCGATGCGGTCGACAAATTCGAAGATGTCATCGATTGAAGATAGTTCCTTCCAGCGTGGCTGGTCAACGACAAGGTTATCGCACATCTCCGAGAACTTATGCCTGTTTTCAGCCCTGTCGATCGAGATGGGAGAGGTGCCCAATATTGGTACGTTCTCCATGAATAATCTCATTGCTAAATTATTAGGGATCTGACCGCCAACTGAGACAATCACACCGCCCGGTTTCTCCAGATCAATTATATCGAGTACCCTCTCGAATGTAAGTTCATCGAAGTAGAGCCTGTCGCAAATATCATAATCGGTGCTGACGGTTTCAGGATTATAGTTGATCATTACCGACCTGAATCCCTCTTTTTTAATTGTTTCAATAGCGTTCACCGAGCACCAGTCGAACTCAACACTCGATCCGATCCTGTAAGCGCCAGAACCGAGCACTATGACGGATTTTTTGTCATTTTCACAGATAATATCGTGTTCCGATCCGCTGTACGTAAGGTAAAGGTAATTGGTGACGGCAGGGTATTCTGCAGCCAGAGTGTCTATTTGCTTGATATACGGGACAATGCCAAGTGATTTACGGTAGCTCCTTACCTTCATGAGGTCACTGTTTATCACATCCGCTCCTGAATTGAGAACATGCCGGGCAATCTGGAAATCGCTGAATCCGTTTATCTTGGAATGTGCAAGCAGGTCGACGGGTACCGACTCGAGCGACTTATACTGGCATAATTCATCCTTTATTTCAATTATATGTTTGAGCTTGTGAAGGAACCATTTGTCGATTTTTGTAAGCTCATAGATCCTGTCTACTTCCATTCCGATCTCCAGTGCCTCGGCAATTGAAAAGATGCGCATATCTGTAGGTTCGGAAAGCTCTCTTTCAATATCTTCAAAGCCCAGATTGCGGTTTCCTGTGAAACCGTGCATCCCCTGTCCGATCATTCGAAGGCCTTTCTGTATCACTTCTTCGAAAGTTCTTCCGATTGCCATCACCTCTCCAACGCTTTTCATGCTGCTCCCAATGAGGTGCGAAACTCCTTCGAACTTATTAAGGTCCCACCTTGGAATCTTGCACACTATATAATCAAGGGCAGGCTCGAAACAGGCTGTCGTATTTTTTGTGACGGAGTTTTTAAGTTCGTGCAGACCGTAGCCCATTCCAAGCTTGGCTGCTATGAAGGCGAGCGGATAACCTGTTGCCTTCGACGCCAGCGCACTCGATCGCGACAAACGGGCATTTACCTCAATTACCCTGTAGTCCTCCGAATCGGGAGCAAGTGCATACTGAACGTTGCATTCCCCTACAATACCTATATGTCTTATAATTTTTATTGCAAGCTCACGAAGCTTGTGATATTCGTTGTTTGAAAGGGTCTGTGAAGGCGCAACTACAATACTTTCGCCTGTATGGATTCCCAGGGGATCGAAGTTTTCCATGTTGCACACTGTGATGCAATTGTCGAATCGGTCCCTTACTACTTCATATTCAACTTCTTTCCACCCTTTTAGCGATTCTTCGACAAGGATCTGGTTTGAATATGAGAATGCTTTTGCTGCAAGGGTTCTCAGTTCTTCAATGTTCGACGCAAAACCGCTGCCCTGGCCTCCGAGGGTATAGGCAGCCCTTATTATTATCGGAAATCCCAGTTTCCGGGCAGCATCAAGTGCCGAATCGACATCTTTAACAGCAATACTGCTGGGTGTCCTGACATCAATCTCGTCAAGCTTTTGTACGAAAAGCTCACGATCCTCAGTATTCATTATAGCCTCTACGGGAGTTCCAAGTACCCGTACATTATATTTTTCAAAAACCCCCGACTTGAAAAGCTCAGTGCCGCAGTTAAGAGCTGTTTGTCCGCCAAAGGACAACAATATCCCGTCGGGTTTTTCCTTAATGATGACCTTTTCTACAAAATAGGGGGTGACCGGAAGAAAATAAATCTTGTCGGCAAGATCTTCCGATGTCTGTACCGTCGCAATATTCGGATTGATCAAAACAGTTTCTACATCCTCTTCCTTTAAAGCCTTAAGTGCCTGTGAACCTGAATAGTCAAATTCTCCGGCTTCACCAATCTTCAGAGCTCCTGATCCCAGGATAATTACCTTTTTTACTGCGTCTTTCATTATCACTATTTGAGGTCCAAAAATAACATATTTTTTTGATTGGGATTTGTAAATATGAAAAAATGAATATCTTTGCAAAAAAAATGCATAAATATGCAAAAAATAGGAAGACTGCTTGAGATCGAGAAATTAATTACAGAGGCTGACATCTCGACCCAGGATGAATTGCTCCGCAAACTCAGGGAGAAAGGCATACCCTGTACTCAGGCTACTCTTTCGCGAAACCTGAAACAGCTTGGAATAAGCAGGATTCCTGACGGCTCGGGAGGATATAAATATTCATTATCCGCGATGCTCAGACTGACTGATGCCTTCCCTTTCAAACTGAATCTTGTCCCGGTAATACGTGAAATAACAGAGGCAAGGGGAATGATGATAATAAGGACACTACCGGGAAATGCAAGCAACACAGCGTTTTTTATCGATGGAGCCGGAAGGTTTGAGATTGCGGGAACCATTGCGGGTGACGATACAATTCTTCTTATACCCAGGGATGGCATAACAATTCCGCAGGTTCATTCCTGCCTCGAATCGATTCTTCCCGGACTTCATGAACAGATAAAGAAGAAATAAGCAGTGCAGGATATTTAAATGATCAGTTGATCAAAAATATATAATCAATACAAATTTCAAAAATTAATAAAATGAAAGAAAAAGTAGTTCTCGCCTATAGCGGTGGTCTTGATACTTCGGTCATACTTAAATGGCTGATCGAGAAGGATTTTGATGTGATAGCCTTTGTTGCCGATGTAGGGCAGGCAGAAGATTTTGAGGCATGCAGGGATAAGGCTTTGTTGCTTGGCGCCTCAAAAGTTATTATTTCGGACCTTAAGAGAGAGTTTGTCGAGAGTTATGTACTAAAGGCAATAATGGCAAATGCCATCTATGAGGACAGGTATCTTCTTGGCACTGCACTTGCAAGGCCTCTTATTGCCAAGAAGCAGATCGAGGTAGCAAAGGCTGAAGGAGCAAATGCTGTGGCTCATGGCGCAACAGGAAAGGGAAATGACCAGGTGAGGTTTGAGCTCTGCTATTATGCCCTGATGCCCGGAGTAAAAGTCATTTCACCATGGAAAGACCAGGAGTTCCTTGCCACATTCAAAGGCAGGACAGATCTCCTGAAGTATGCTTCGGAGAAGAAGATTCCGGTAAAGGCAAGCATCGACAAGCCATACAGCGAGGACGATAACCTGATGCATATCAGTCACGAAGCCGGTATTCTTGAGGATCCTATGTATACCCTTCACAAGAGCATGCTCGAAAAAATGGTAATGCCTCAGGATGCTCCCGACAAGGAGACCCGGATAGTAATTCATTTCAGGAACGGCATCCCCATAAAACTTGTCAACAAGGAAGATGGCACAATCAAGGAAGATGCCTATGACATGTATGTTTACCTTAACGACCTTGCAGGGAAAAATGGCATTGGACTTCTCGACATGGTGGAAAACAGGTTCGTTGGTATAAAGTCGAGGGGTGTTTATGAGACTCCTGCAGCAACAGTTCTTCACATAGCCCATAAGGATCTCGAAGGGATTGCAATGGACAGGGAGGTAATGAGGCTTGTCAGCATGCTTACCCCAAAATTTGCAGAAATCATCTACAATGGTTTCTGGTTCAGCCCCGAAATGGATTTCCTCATGGCTGCAATTGAAAAAAGCCAGGAACTCATCGACGGAAGCGTTCATCTTTGTCTTTATAAGGGAAATGTCATGATCGAGGGACGCGAATCGCCATCATCGCTATATAACAAGAAGCTTTCGAGCATGGATATCGAAGGAGGATTTGACCAGACCGACAGCAAGGGCTTCATAAGGATAAATGCTATAAGACTGATGGCTCACAGGGCTATTATTGAGGCAAGTGAAAAGAAATAGATAAAATCTTAAGACCGGGATGTCATAAAAGCATGTTAATTACTTTTTGACATTCCCGGTTATTTTTTTTAATACAATTGAAATTATGAAACTCTGGGAAAAAGGAATTGATCCGGAACCTGCAATCATTGAATTCACTGCAGGCAAAGACAGGGAAACCGACCTGGTTTTGACAAAATGGGATATTATCGGTTCAATGGCTCATGCAATTATGCTTGCCGACGTCGGATTAATATCCGATGATGAGAAAAACGGCTTGCTGAAGTCTCTTCATGCACTTCTCAAACTCGATGAAGCAGGGAGCCTGGTCATTGAGAAAGACATGGAGGACATCCATTCCCAGATCGAAAAGGAATTATCGGCTGTTCTTGGCGCTACAGGCAAGAAGATCCACACCGGGAGGTCGAGGAACGATCAGGTTCTTGTTGACATCCGCCTCCGTACAAGGGAAGAGATAGATAATTTATCGCTGCTCATTCAAAGGCTTTTCAATAGTTTTCAGTCGCTCAGCGAGAAGCATAAAGAGGTGCTTCTTCCCGGTTATACACATATGCAGCCTGCAATGGTTTCATCTTTCGGACTTTGGTTCGGCGCTTATGCCGAGTCGCTGGCTGATGATATTGTAATCCTTGCCGGATCCAGGGCGATTAATAATCAGAATCCACTTGGAACTGCTGCAGGTTACGGAACCACATTGCCAATTAACCGGCAATTGACTTCCGACCTGCTTGAGTTCGACAATATTCTTTTCAACTCCGCCTATGCCAGCCTCAGCAGGGGAAAAATTGAAATGTCGGTTGCATCAGCCCTTGCCTCAGTGGCTCAGACACTTGCAAGATTCTCAATGGATATCTGCCTTTATATGAGCGCGGAATTCCGTTTCATTGATTTCCCCGATGAACTTGTAACTGGTTCAAGCATTATGCCCCAGAAAAGAAACCCTGATGTTTTCGAGCTTATAAGGGGACGCGCAAATATAATCCAGACCCTGCCGGGTCAGATAGCTTCGGTTGTAAGCAACCTGCCATCGGGTTACAATAGGGATTTGCAGCTGCTTAAAAATCTCATATTTAATGCTTTCGACGATCTGTCCGAGTGCATTAAGATAATGATTCTGATGCTTGACAATATAAAGATCAAGACGAATATTACAGCCAATCCTCTCTACAATACAATCTTCAGTACAGAGGAGGTCAACAGGCTTGTAAGGCAGGGAATTCCTTTCAGGGATGCCTATAAGGTAGTGGCGGAAATGGTGAAGAATTCCTCTTTCTCAAAAACCACCTTGGCAGATTATGTTCATGAAGGCAGTGTCGGGAACCTGTGTAACAAGGAGATTGCGGATTTATTCGCAAAGAGGATGGAATCCTTTAGGAACATGTCGGCTGCAGAACTGGCTGATAAGATGATGAAATATGCGACAAAGTAATACATAGTTAAAAAGCCCGAACGGAATGAACATTGCAGGGAGTAGTACTTAGGGCATAGGGTGCGCTTTTTGCAATCATGGCGCAAATTTTATTGCGTTCTGGGGCGATCGCGGCGCAAGTTAAATGAGGTCGATATTTTAGTCACGGTGCAGAGTGTTTATGCGTTGCAGTGGGGGGGTCCGTGTTAGGCGACGTAGTTATGTTAAAACTTCGCAGAATACTAAACTGCATTCCAATTATTTGATTGGCTAATAGCTGGTTGCCAGTTTTGCGCACAACTGCCTGATAGCTTAGTTTTTGCTGCACCTAAGAAAATATGTATACGGATGCCAGAGCAACGATTAGTGAAGATAATACTCCTTTCATTTTTAAACAGATTTAAAAGTACTTAATATACATTAAAGAAGTTCAGATAAGTTATAACTGTTTTTCTGTTTATATGGCAATTTCACAGATATCAACAAAATTACAAAAAGTATGAGGGAAGAGATGACTTTACCTATCAGAAACTGAGGTGAGTTCGAATAAATGCCCCGCTATTGAGATTCTTCAATATTTTTTGTAATTTTGAGAAAATAGTGAAATGGAAGATAAGTTGATCATATTAAGGGATTTGAAAGGCTATTTACAAAATGGATATGACGATTCTGTAAAAGATATTATATTGTTTGGATCTCAATTATATGGAAACCCAAATGAAAATTCTGATTTTGATGTTTTGATTATTTTGGATAAAGGTTATAGTTCCAGTGATGAAAAAAGAATTTATGATTTATGTTATGATATTGATTTAAAATACAACATAGTTATTGATGTACATCTGATTTCAAAACAGGAGCTTAATACATTAAGAGGGAAGCAACCAATTTATGTAAAAATATTAAAAACGGGATTATACGCATGAGTCTTGATGAGAATGAGCGGAAAGAACTGATTCGGTACAGAATAGAAGAAGCGAAGGAATCGATTGAAGATGTAAGGCTTTTGATAGATAATAACAGACTAAGAGCTGCCGTAAACCGGATTTATTATGGGATGTTTTATACTCTTTTAGCTCTTGGAATTGAATACGAATTTGAAACATCAAAGCATAATCAATTAATTGGCTGGTTCAATAAAACCTTTATTCATGAAGGAATAATTGATTCAAAGTTCGGAAAAATAATAAACAATGCTTTAATTCGCAGAACAAGAGGTGATTATGAATCCTTTACAAAGTTTGAAAAGGATGCTATTATTGAGATGTTTGATGATATGAAAGAGTTCATTTTAGAAATAGAGGGACTGCTGAATAATAATCTAAAAAAAACATAATTTAATTCAATTTTACATATTCGTATATTTTTCTTCCCCTTTTAAAAAGTTATGTGTTAAAAAAGGGGATTACTGATTTAAAGATTTCTCAATATTCTCAATGAATACATCGAAAAGGTAATCGGTATCTGTTGGTCCGCCTGATGCTTCAGGATGGAATTGGGTTGAGAAGAACGGCATCGACTTGTGTTTCATCCCTTCATTTGTGTTATCGTTTATGTTAATGAAGAGAGGTTCCCAGTCGATTCCAAGTGTATTATTATCCACTGCAAAACCATGATTCTGCGAGGTAATGTATGCCTTATCGGTGCCAACCTGCAGAACAGGCTGATTATGGCTGCGGTGGCCGTATTTAAGTTTATAGGTGTCGGCTCCCGAGGCAAGGGCCATCAGCTGGTTTCCAAGGCAGATCCCGAATACAGGTTTTTTTCCGCCAAGTGATTTCCTGATGTTTTCAATGGTTACCGGGCACATTTTAGGATCGCCCGGCCCATTCGAAAGGAATAATCCGTCAAATTCCTCCTTGTGAAAGTCATAATCCCACGGGACTCTGATAATAGTCGTATCTCTTTTCAGCAGATGCCTGATAATATTATATTTAACTCCGCAATCGACAAGCAGGATTTTGTACTTTCCCGAGCCGTACACCTTCTTTTCGTGAGTACTTACTTCGGCTACAAGGTTAACCTTGTTGGGATCGTAGAAATTTGTTTCAGTTCCTACAGGTTCTACTTTTCCAAGCATTGCTCCTTTTTCGCGGATGATCTTGGTAAGGGCTCTTGTATCGATTCCGTATATTCCCGGGACGTTGTTTCTTTCGAGCCATGCATCGAGGCTCTCGGTAGCGTTCCAGTGGCTGTATTCGAATGAATAATCCGAAACGATGAGGCCTGAAATATGAATGGATGAGGATTCATAAAACCTGAAGAGGTCATTTTCTTCGGACTTTCCCGGAGCCCCGTAGTTTCCTACAAGAGGATAGGTAAGGCAGAGGATCTGACCCCTGTATGAGGGGTCGGTGAGGCTTTCGGGATAACCCGTCATTGCAGTATTGAAAACAACTTCGCCTGCAACAGGCCGTAGCGATCCGAACGATCTGCCATTAAATACAGTTCCGTCTTCAAGTGTCAGCTTTACAAGCGCTCTGTTCTTCATTCGGTTTGATTTATATTATCTTATTGATGAGACAGCTTTTTCAATCTGTTCCATTGCTTTTATTACTGTCTGATGTGTTGTTGCAAGGTTCATTCTCATGTATCCCTCTCCCCCGGGTCCGAATGTTGATCCTTCATTCATTCCGACGCCGGCATTATTAATAAAAAACCTGTGAAGTTCTTTGCCTGTCATACCAAATTTACTGCAGTCGAGCCAGATCATGTATGTCGCTTCAGGTTGTACGGGAACTATTTCAGGTATCATCTTAGCACAGTAATCCATAACATATTCCACATTACGGTCGATGTATTCCACGAGTGCGCTGAGCCATTCTCCTCCATGGGTATAAGCTGCAATGGAAGCTGTTGCTCCGAAAATATTGCCGCCCAGGTGAAGGTTCTCGACAATTCTGCTGAACGTTTTCCTCAAGACTGGATTTGATATGATTACTGATGAAGTCGACATCCCTGCCAGATTGAAAGTCTTGCTGGGAGCAATGCAGGTAATAGTATTTTCAGCTATCTTTTCGGATAAGGATGCTACGGAGGTATGAAAGAAACCAGGCAAGACCAGGTCGCAATGTATTTCGTCGGATAAAATAATAATATTTTTTTCAATGCATATCCCCGCAAGACGTTCAAGTTCCTGGGCTGTCCATGCCCTTCCTATTGGATTATGAGGATTTGAGAGAATTATCATCCTTGTCCTTTCATCGATGCATTCAGCAAGAGAATCATAGTCCATTACCCATTTTCCGTCCGACTCAATGAGCTTGTTATAGTTAAGCTTTCTTCCGTGGGCTTCTACAGCCGAAAAGAACGGGAAATATACAGGAGGCTGAACTATGATGTTGTCGCCAGGTTCAGTGAAAGCAAGTGTGCAGAAGTTGAGGGCAGGCACAATTCCGGGACAATAGTTGATCCACTCTTTTTCAATTTTCCAATTGTATCGTGTATTGAACCAGTTTATTATGGAAGTATAATACTCCTGGGGCCTGAATGTATAACCGTATATTTCGTGGTTAACCCTTTCTTTAAGTGCATTAACAACGAAGTCAGGAGTATTGAAATCCATGTCGGCAACCCACATTGGGATCACATCCATGGTGCCAAAAATCTCCCGTCGGAGATCATACTTGATACAATTAGTCCCCTCTCTCCGGGATGGGTTATCGAAATTCCAATTCATGAAAAAACAGTCTGAATTCAGGGGTTCAAAGATAGTTAAAAATTAGAGAAGTCAGAGAATTCGGTTATGGAAGTGTCAGAGGTCTCAAGTGCGCCAAATTTCGGTTTTAATAAACTTTTATGGGATGTGATTGTTATTTTAATGACAGGATGCAAGTGTGGAAGTTATTTAATTACCTAACTGTAAGAATAATTCAGCATTATGAATGAATTTAGTTGATACGGGGTATGTGTGCACCTAGTTTAAATATTATTTATTATTTTAGTGGCAGATTTTGAGAGGTTTTTAAAATGTAAAATTGATTAATATGAAAAAGATTATTGCGGGTTTTATAATTCCAGCGTTGATATTGGGCTTTTCAGGTTTGTCCTCATGCAAGAACAAGGCAACCGAAGCTAAAAAAAGTGTTGAGACAGAACAGGTTAAAACTATTGAGAACTCGATTGAAGCAAATGTTTACCCTCTGCCTACATCAGCTGAAGTCATAAGGATGCTTACCGATCTTGAAGTTGGGTTTATTATTGGTATTGCCAATCCCGTTGAGAATTCGAAAAAATATTTCAGCAGCACAACACGTGCCATTAACCTTGGAGTTTATGGTGCTGATCTTAGTTATGCTACTTTATATAATATGCAGCAGGATGTTATTAACTACCTCGATGCCATCAGGTCGCTTTCAAATGAGCTCAACATGTCGAAGGTCTATAATGAGGACTTATACGATAAGATCAAGCAGAATTTTGACAACAGGGATGAGCTTGTTAATATACTTACTACTGCCTTTAACGACACTTACGGATATCTCGCCGACAATGATCAGCAGCCGCTAGCACTCCTGGTTGTTGGTGGCGCATGGGTAGAAGGTATGTATCTTACAACCCACGTTTCTGAGGCCGCTTATCAGGTAGCAGGTATTTCAAAGGTTCTCCTTGAGCAGAAGAAATCATTTGAACTCTATCTTGAGATAACCAAACCTTATCTCACCGATCCTAGCGTTGGTGATTTTGTTAAGTTGCTTGATCCGGTCAAGAAAGTGTATGATGGTTTGGGAACAAGCCTTACCGAACAGAATATTATAGACATAACAACTGTAATTACGGCTGTGAGAGGCCAGATAGTACAGTAATGATTTCATGAATGCCTGACCGCAAAGAACCAGTCTTTGCGGTCTTTTTATTACCGGAAGTTTTATGAGGGAATCTGTACTGCTTGCTTTAATTCACATTTTTGCCATTGTTTCTACAATCAACCCTTCAGGTATATCCTCGAGGGGGAAGAAGATTCTTCGGAGTTACCTGAGAAGATATCTGAACAGGGAGCTTGAGGAGGAATATTACTCACTCTTTGAGAACAATCTTGAATTCTATTCAAATGAACTGAAAAGCGTCGACAGGGCTGAATTGGCAGATGATGATTCGCTTATTTCATTTCAGATAACAAATATCTGCCGGCAGATAAAGAAGGGACTTTTCCTGGAAGAAAGAATGATAGTCTTCCTTCAGCTTATTGAGTTTGCCTTTGAAGACGGGATGATATCGGAGCAGGAAAAAACCATTATCGATATTGTTTCCAGGACATTCAATATCTCTAAAAAGGAATACGACAACGCTATTGCTTTCATGATTGGCAGGTCGTACGACAATGTATCGCCCGATTGCGTACTGATAATCGAAAGCGATAACCCCAATAACTGGGGTGCCGAGATGTACAAAAACTACGAACAATGGCGACATATAAGGCTCAAAGGGTTTAAAGGCCACCTTGTTGTATTGCATATTGAGAGCACTGGCACCCTCCTTTTTACCTACGACGGGCCACAGATCCTCTATTTCAAGGGTCGCGATATTATAGCTTGCCGACCCTACCTCCTTGACAGGGGTGTTAATATAAAGGGCCAGGGCATCGATCCAATCTATTATTCCAAGATCTATAAGAAGTTTGTTTCAAGAAAATTCCCTGAAAAGATTGTTTTTGAAGGTCATGATGTTGAATTTCTTTTTAAGAATTCCGATAACGGTCTTCAGAAAATGAATTTCATGGTTGAGTCGGGAAACCTTATCGGTATAATGGGGGGAAGCGGTGTGGGCAAAACAACTATGCTCAACCTGCTGCATGGCAAAGTTAAGCCTACTGGCGGAAACCTCTATATCAACGGTTATGATTTAAACTCAGACTCTGAAGAGCTGACAGGTCTTATAGGGTTTGTTCCTCAGGACGATATGCTGATCGAAGAGCTTACTGTTTTTCAGAATCTTTATTTCAATGCAAAACTCTGTTTCGGTGATTATAACGAAACCCAGCTGAAGGAGACCGTCGAAGGTGTTCTTCGCGATCTCGACCTGTACGAAATAAAAGACCTGCAGGTTGGCGACATGTTGAATAAGAAGGTCAGCGGTGGTCAGAGAAAGAGGCTTAATATAGGTCTTGAGCTGATGCGCGAACCGGTTGTCCTCTTTATCGATGAGCCAACATCGGGATTGTCGTCATTCGATTCGGAAAAGGTTATGAGTTTATTGAGAAACCAGGCTCTGAGCGGCAAGCTTGTATTTGCAATAATCCATCAGCCCTCTTCGGATATTATTAAAATGTTCGACAAGCTCTGGCTGCTCGACAAGGGCGGTTATATGATATACGACGGCGATCCGGTTGAGGCGCTTGTATATTTCAAGACTGAGACTTCACAGGCAAATGCTGCGGAAAGCGAATGCCCCAACTGCGGAAATGTGGAAACCGACAATATTCTTCATATAGTTGAGGTTAAGGTTATAGATAATTCAGGATTTCCCGGAAAAGAACGACAGATCCTTCCGAAGGAATGGTACGAGAAGTACCGGAAAAAGATGATGCCGTCGATAAGTGGCAAACCTGAAAAATCTGTAATACCGACAAGTATATTCAAGGTCCCCGAAAAGAAGGAACAGATAGCAACTTTTATAAGGCGCAATATAACCCGCAAGCTCGCCGACCGGCAGTATATGTCAATCAACCTGCTCGAAGCTCCGCTGCTGGCTTTTATACTCGGATATATCTCAAAATTCAGTTCAAACGGTGTTTACAGCTTTGCCGATAATAAGAATTACCCCGTATTTATTTTCATGTCGGTAATCGTTGCCCTTTTTATCGGACTGACTGTCAGTGCAGAAGAGATATTCCGTGACAGAAAGATCCTTGAAAGGGAAAAATTCCTTAACCTTAGCAGGCTGAGCTATCTGGTCTCAAAAATAAATTTCCTTTTTGCCCTTTCAGCAATCCAGACACTTTCGTTCATACTGGTCGCGAATCTGATTCTCGATACGAAGGGAATGCTCTTTGAGAACTGGCTTATTCTCTTTTCAACTGCCTGTTTCGGCAATATGATGGGATTAAATATTTCGGCAGGTATGAGATCGGCTGTCAGCATTTATATCCTGATACCGCTTATCCTTGTCCCGCAATTGCTCCTTGGTGGGGCGATGATAAAATTTGATGAGCTTCATAGTTCCATGAGCAGGAAGATCTATGTGCCCATCGTTGGCGATATTATGGTCACCAGGTGGGCTTATGAGGCAATCAGTGTAGAACAGTTCAGGAGGAATAAGTCGGAAAAGCCGTTTTTCAACCTTGATACGGAAATCAGCCAGACCGAATGGTATGCATCCTTCCTGATTCCTGCACTAAAGACAACATTAAATGAAATAACTGCCGGTAAGAAAGATCCGGAAAACAAGACTGACGTTGAAAAGGATTTTAAGAAACTGAATTATCATTTAACCGAACTTGCCGCAATATCTAAGGTTAATCCCGGGAACCTGATGAGCAGGCTTAATTATTCGGCGTTTACAGATTCGGTCGGGGTTGAAACAAAAGCATATATCGACAGCCTTAGAACAGTTTTCAGGATAAAAAACAGGGAACTCTCCGAAAAGCGTAATAGTTTATACAAAGAGATTTCGGGAAAGATGGGTGAAGAAGAATTTCTTAAAACGAAGTCAGAAAACTACAATGAGAACCTTGCTAATATTGTTCTCAACAGGCTCAATACCGGGAAGATTTATGATGCGGGCAACAGGTTTATTCAGAAAGCCGACCCGGTATTCATGAAACCGGGTTCAAAATACGGACGGACACATTTCTTCGCACCGTACAAGCAGATCGGAAATTTGAAGATCGGAACCCTTGTATTCAATGTTATTGTAATCTGGGTGATAATAGCACTCTTATTTATCACTCTCTATTACAATGTGCTTAAGCGCTCAATAGTGTTCCTCGAGTCGCTTAAACTTCCGATAGTGAGAAAATACGGCAGGGATCTGCTCCAGCTTTAATTACTGATCCCAACGAAGCTCTTTGCCGGGCATCCCTTTCCGGAAATTTCCGGACTGTTATAACAGCATAATAAAGATGAGAATGGAGAAGGTAAGGCCAAAAAAAGCGCTGGGACAGCACTTCCTGAAAGATGAATCAATTGCCCGTCAGATATCTGATACTCTTACCGGGTCAGGATATGAATCTGTACTTGAGATAGGCCCCGGCATGGGGATCCTTACTAAATATCTTATGGAGAGGGGATTTGAGGATTTCAGGGTTATTGAAATTGACAATGAGTCGGTTGGTTTTCTTAAATCGCACATTCCTGATCTCGATAAGATAATAACCGGTGATTTCCTGAGGCTCGACCTTGATGCCTTTTTCGCTGGTAAGATGGCTATAATAGGAAATTTCCCTTATAATATCTCATCTCAGATCTTATTTAAGGTATTGCAGCACCGCGATAAAGTCGTTGAGGTTTGCGGAATGTTTCAGAAGGAGGTTGCCGAAAGGATCTGTGCCGGCCCTGGTTCGCGAACCTATGGCATCCTGAGTGTGCTGGTTCAGGCTTTCTTTACTACAGAATACCTCTTTACTGTAAGCGAACAAGTTTTTGCTCCCCCTCCAAAGGTCAAATCGGGTGTAATCAGGCTTGTCAGGAATGAAGTCACTCATCTCGATTGTGATGAAGCATTATTTTTACGAGTGGTAAAAGCATGCTTTAACCAGCGGCGAAAAATGCTTCGTAATTCTGTGAGGGCTGCCTTTGAACTAAATCGCGATGACTATACCGATTTCACCCTCAGGCCCGAACAGCTTAGTGTTGAGCAGTTTGTAAGACTGACACAATGGATCGATCAGAATATGGTAAGATCAGAATGAATATCCGATAGCTTCAACAGGATTCATTTTCGACGCAGCATACGCCGGGGCATATCCCGCTACAACGCCTATTATCCCTGAGATCATTATGGCAAGGACAGTATTAGCCATGGTAAGGTACATGTTCAGGTCGTACAGGTAATTAATAACAAGGGTTGTAAGGAAGATCATTAAAACACCGAGTAAACCGCCGATAACCGAAAGCATGACCGACTCAACGAGGAACTGTTGAAGAATGAAAAACCTCTTGGCGCCCAAGGCTTTCTGAATACCTATAATGTTGGTCCTTTCCCTTACTGAAACGAACATGATGTTTGCGATTCCGAATCCTCCTACAAGGATTGCAAATCCGCCTATAACCCATCCGCCTATATTTATCCCGGCAAAAACTCCGTCGAAACTCTTGGAAATAAGGCTGGCCCTGTTGATTGAAAAATTATTGATTTCATCGGGCTGAAGTCTTCTGGCTGCCCTTAGTAACATTATTGTTTCATCGGAAAGCTCCTCAACCGAAATACCTTCTTTTGCCTTGATCATTATAGTGGCATCGAGGAAGTTATTCTTCATGTTAATGAATGTTTTGCCGTAGCTGAGCGGTACAAGAGTATTTTCATCCATGCCCGAATCGCTGATGCCCCCCTTGCCTTCCTTCTTAAATACTCCGATCACTGTTGCCTTCTTACCGGCAATTGTAACCTGTTTTCCCACAGGATTTGATTTTTCAAAGAGCCTGTCAGCCATAACGGCGCCCAAAATGGCAACATTTTTGCCTGAAGCAGCTTCTTCGGGGGAGAAGTAACGTCCTTTCTCAATTTCAAATGATCTTATGTTTACAAAATCATAGGTTGCTGCCCAGATGTTAGCATCATTGGCAATGTTTTTCCTGTACTTTAATTGTTTTGGCTGAACAACATAGAGGCAGGTGGCCGAAGTCTTTGTAGATTTGTTTAGGATGGTCTGGTAATCATCATTTGATATTGCCGGCCATTTAATAATATCCCACCACTTTAAATTGGTATCAAATCCCCACGGCCATTTGTCGACATATATTACATTATTTCCCAATGTGGAATACTGTCGCGGATCGATTTTTCCATCCAGTCCAGAACAGTGAAAACCGAAATAATCGAAAAAATCCCAATCGTAATGCCAAATAAGGAAAGGAAGGTCCTTAACTTATTTACTATTATGGAATTGAAAGCGAAGACAAAACCCTCTTTCAGAAGTTTGAAAAACATTCTCGGAATTTTAGAGTAACAATAATTTTTTCCAAATATACAAAAATCACAGATAACAGGATCAAAGAAAATCCCATTTAACTGCAATTGCTTATAATCAATTATTATTATGTATGTGATTAATAAAAAAATAGCTATTTTTAAACGCCTCAAAAATAGTACAAAAAGAGATCGTAAATACCATATAATGAGCGATAAAAAAATTAGGAGCGCATTGATTTCAGTTTATGGAAAGGATGGCCTCGACGAAATAGCCAGCAGTCTTCATAAGCTTGGAGTAAGAATATTTTCAACAGGCGGGACTTATTCATATATCACGGGTCAGGGCATTCCTGCCGAAAAGGTCGAAGATCTTACAACCTATCCTTCAATTCTCGGAGGCAGGGTCAAGACTCTTCATCCTTCTGTATTCGGAGGGATCCTGGCGCGAAGGGAAAACAGCGAAGATCTCCGCCAGCTTTCAGAATACAAAATACCCGAGATTGACCTTGTAATTGTTGATCTCTATCCATTTGAAGAAACTGTAGAATCAACAACAGACGAAGAAGAGATAATCGAAAAGATCGATATTGGCGGGATCTCACTCATCAGGGCGGCAGCGAAGAACTTCAATGATGTAGTCATAATCCCCGGAAAAAAGCATTACCCCGCTCTTCTTTCAATCCTTAATGAAAGGGGAGGAATCACATCACTGGGTGAAAGAAAGCTTTTTGCCGCCTCCGCATTCCAGACATCATCGGGATATGACACTGCCATTTTCAAATACTTCAACAGCAGCTTTTCAATTAATACTTTCAGGGAAAGCGCAGACCCTGTTTATAATCTTCGCTACGGAGAGAATCCTCATCAGAAAGGTATTTTCTACGGTGATCCCGGCCAGCTGTTTGACAAACTGCATGGTAAAGAAATTTCCTATAATAACCTTCTTGACATCGATGCTGCAGTGAATCTGATCGATGAATTCAAGTCAACAACTTTCGTGATTATCAAACACAACAATGCCTGCGGGGCTGCTTCGCGCGACAACGCAACCGATGCATGGAAAGCTGCTCTGGAGTGTGACCCGGTTTCTGCCTTTGGCGGGGTAATAGCTGCAAATGTGCCGGTAGATGAAGAGGCTGCCGTTGAAATTGATAAGATCTTTTTCGAGATAATCATTGCGCCTGAATACTCGGAAAAAGCACTTGAAATTCTCAAACAAAAGAAAAACAGGATGATTCTTCTCAGGAAGGAATCTGCCCCCAGAGCCGATATGTTCAGGTCGTTGCTGAACGGAGTATTGTGGCAGGAAAAAGACTTAAGCACTGAGAGTGTGGATGAGATGAAACCGGTTACAATCAGGACTCCCGAAAAGAAAGAACTCGATGATCTTGTTTTTGCAAATATAATTGTGAAGCATAGTAAATCGAATGCCATAGTTCTGGCAAAAAATCATCAGCTTTGCGCAAGTGGAATAGGTCAGACCTCGAGGGTTGATGCCTTAAAGCAGGCAATTGAAAAGGCAAATTCATTCGGATTTGATCTGAATGGGTCTGTTATGGCATCGGATGCCTTTTTCCCTTTTGCCGACTGTGTTGAGATTGCGCATAAAGCAGGAGTAACTGCTGTTGTACAACCCGGCGGATCGGTAAGGGATAAAGATTCAATCGATTACTGTACTTCGAATGGCATAGCCATGGTACTGACAGGCAAAAGACATTTTAAACATTGAAAATTAATTAATCAACATAAATAATGGGCTTATTTTCTTTTTTAACACAGGAAATCGCAATTGATCTTGGAACCGCAAACACCATCATTATTCATAATGACAAAGTAGTTGTTGACGAGCCATCGATAGTGGCAATTGATAAAAATACGGGGAAGCTGATAGCTATCGGTGAAACCGCCAGACAAATGCACGGTAAAACACACGAAAATATAAAAACCATCAGGCCTCTTCGCGATGGTGTGATTGCTGACTTCAATGCTGCCGAGCTTATGATCAGGGGAATGATCAAAATGATTAATAAGGGTCCGCGCCTTTTTTCTCCTTCCCTGAAAATGGTGGTTTGTATTCCTTCAGGAAGTACTGAAGTTGAGATCCGTGCTGTACGCGACTCGTCGGAGCATGCCGGAGGCCGGGATGTATATATGATTTACGAACCAATGGCTGCTGCCATCGGAATAGGTCTCGACGTTGAAGCGCCCGAAGGCTGCATGGTTGTTGACATTGGGGGTGGTACAACTGAGATAGCTGTAATTGCTCTTGGCGGAATTGTCTGCAATAAATCGATCAGGATAGCCGGCGACGGATTTACTGCTGATATACAGGCATATATGAGACATCAGCACAACATTAAGATCGGTGAGAGAACGGCCGAAGATATTAAGATAGCAGTTGGGGCTGCCCTGCCCGATATTGAAAATCCTCCGGCCGACTTTGTTGTCAGGGGACCAAATATTATGACGGCACTTCCCATAGAGATTCCTATCTCTTACCAGGAGATTGCCTACTGCCTCGACAAATCGCTTTCGAAGGTTGAAGCGGCTTTGCTTAGCGTTCTTGAGCTTACACCGCCTGAACTATACGCTGATATTGTCAATAAAGGAATCTACCTGGCCGGTGGAGGCGCATTGCTCCGCGGACTGGACAAGAGACTTTCGGATAAGATTAACATTAATTTCAAAGTTGTAGAGGATCCGTTACATGCAGTTGCCCGCGGGACAGGCGTAGCTCTTAAAAATGTTGATAAGTTTCAATTCCTGATGAGATAATATAAGGGGTTAATGAGGAACCTGCTTAATTTTCTGGCCAGATTCAGTAATACGATAATCTTTCTTTTTCTTGAAGGTGTAGCATTGTATATGCTGGCAACAGGCAATCATTATCACAACGCACGAATTGGAAACACAGTAAGGGGCATTACAAGGGGATTGGAGGGCAGAATCAGCAACGGGCGTTCATACCTGAATCTTCGTGAGGTGAATGAAAAGCTTCTTGCAGAAAATGTGGCCCTGAGAAACAGGCTGGGAAGAGTGATTAAGCCTGAAAACTCATATTTTTCCTCATATACGGATACTCTTTTCAACCAGAAGTATATTTTCGCATCTGCCGAAGTGGTCAATAACTCTGTAAACAGGCAGAAGAATTTTTTCACTCTCAACAGGGGAGCCCGGCAAGGCATTAAGGTTGATATGGCGGTTACTTCCGAAAATGGAGTTGCAGGAGTAATAGTCGGATGTTCCGAAAATTATTCAATTGCCATGTCGCTTATCAATGTTGATTTTAAGTTAAGTGCAAGGATTAGGGCGAATGGATATTTCGGATCGCTGAACTGGGACGGACATAATTATCAGTATGCTGTTTTAAATGAAATACCCCAGCATGTTAGCGTAAATGTTGGAGATACAATTGAGGCAACAGGTTATTCGGCAATCTTTCCTGAAGGTACCCTGATCGGTACCATAAGCGAATATGAGAAGGTCGGAGGAGATTTTTATAAGATTAAGGTATTGCTTGTGTCCGATTTTAAAAAGCTGCATTTCGTTGAGATAATCGGCGACCTGAAGAAAACAGAGAAACTGGACCTTGAAAAATTATTTCAATGATCAACAGGACCATTCGATTAAGTCTGCTGTTCGTTTTGCTTATACTGCTTCAGGTATTGGTATTTAACAATATTCAGTTCAGTGGATTTGTCAATCCGTATATTTACCTGTTGTTCATTCTTCTTCTGCCCTTTGAAATACCGGGATGGTTATTGCTCTTACTTTCTTTTCTTACCGGATTAACAGTCGACTTGTTCTCCCTCTCACCGGGCATGCACACTTTTGCTACTGTGCTTGCAGGATTTGTCCGGCCAAATATTCTGAGAATAATATCCCCGAGAGACGGATATGAATCAGGATCAGGCCCCTCAATGCAGGCTTACGGCTTCAGATGGTTCTTCATCTATACAGCACTCATCGTGTTGATTCACCATACATCTCTTTTCTACATTGAAGTGTTCCGCTTTCAGGATTTTTTCAGGACTATGTTCCGGGTTATAATGAGTTCGGTATTCTCCCTGGCATTCATCCTTCTGTTCGAATTCTCAAGGAAAGGCAAGTAAAGGCAGGTTATGAAAGATCCATTCATTAACAGGAAATATGTTATCATGGCTCTTATAGTCATGGCAGCTGCCGGCCTTATCATTCGTTTGTTCATTATTCAGGTTGTCAAGGATTCATACAGGCTTTCAGCTGATAATAATGTTCTTAGGTATGTTACTCAATATCCTGCACGCGGCCTGATTTACGACAGAAAAGGAGAGCTCATCGTAAAAAACCAGGCGGCTTATGATATTATGGTTGTTCCGGCCCAGACTGCGAAAAGTCTTGATACGACAGGATTCTGCGACCTTTTGGGAATCTCACGTGAACACTTCCGGAAACAGATGAAGGCAGCAGTGAATTATTCAAGACGCGCACCTTCTGTCTTCCTGAAGCAGATCTCGGACCAGACTTACGCCAGGTTTCAGGAAAAAATGTTCCTGTTTCCGGGATTCTATGTACAACCCAGAACCTTACGTAAATATTCGAAGTCAGTAGGAGCCCACGTTCTTGGTTATGTCAGCGAGGTAGACGACAATGCCATCAGGAAAGATCCATATTATAAGCCGGGAGACTATATTGGCAAAAGCGGGATAGAAGAATCTTATGAAAAAGTGCTTCGGGGCAGGAGGGGGGTCAAAATCTTCCTGGTTGACGTTTACAGTCGCATTAAAGGTTCCTATGCCGATGGAAAAATGGACACGGTTGCAATTCAGGGCGCAGATCTTACTTCAAGCCTCGACATCAGACTCCAGGAATATGGCGAGCTGCTGATGCATAATAAAAGAGGAAGCATTGTTGCAATAGAACCTCAGACAGGGGAAGTACTCGCGCTTGTGTCTGCTCCAACGTATGATCCGGGTCTTTTGGTTGGAAGAATACGTTCGGAGAACTTTTCCAGGCTTCAGGGTGATACACTCGCAATACCATTGTTCAACCGTGCCCTGATGGCTGCCTATCCTCCGGGTTCAACCTTTAAACCAATAAACGGCCTTATTGCGCTTCAGGAAGGCGTAATAAACGATGAAACCAGGTTCAGCTGCAATAAGGGCTACATGTTTGTAGGATGTCATGTTCATTCTTCGCCTCTCAGCCTTGAAGGGGCAATAATGAATTCCTGTAATTCCTACTTCTGCCAGGCTTTCAGGCGTGTATTGGAAAATCCCAAATACAAGTCTGTACCAGAAGCCTATGCTCAGTGGAAAACTTACCTTAACCAGTTTGGATTCGGTAGCAAGCTTGGTACCGATTTTGTAAATGAGCTTGCCGGCTTTATTCCCTCTGCGTCATATTACGACAGGTATCATGGAAAAAACGGATGGAGGGCCCTTTCAGTTATTTCACTGGCTATCGGTCAGGGAGAGATATTAATAACACCCCTGCAAATGGCTAATATGACGGCCGCTATTGCAAATCGCGGCTATTTCTATACGCCACATATTATTAAGGCAATAGGAAAGGATAATGCAATCAGTAAGCGGTTCACCGACAGGCATAGCTCAAGCATCGACCCTGCTAATTTTGACAGGATAATTGAAGGAATGGAAGGCGCTGTCAATGGAGCTGCTGGTACGGCAAGGGCTGTGGCTATCAAGGATATTATTGTCTGCGGAAAGACAGGTACGGCTCAGAACCCTCATGGAGATGCCCATTCGGTTTTTGTAGCCTTTGCACCGAAGGATAATCCCAGAATTGCTATTGCCGTATATGTTGAGAATGCAGGTGCCGGAGCTGCTTATGCTGCCCCCGTGGCAAGCCTGATGATCGAAAAATATCTAAGGGACTCAATAGGAAATAAAGCCCTTGAGCAAAAAATACTGGATCTAAACCTTGAAGATAAGATTATAAGGCGTGAAGAGGAGCATTAATTTATGGAATAGCCTGGATAAGGTTTCTATTGTCCTGTTTTTACTCATGATTACGGCAGGTTGGTTTAATATCTATGCTGCCGTATTCAGCGAAGAGCGATCAGGCATCTTTGATTTTTCACAGAGATACGGCAAACAGTTCGTTTGGATAGTTGCCACCCTTTTGATTGCTGTCTTTGTGGTAATAATCGACAACAGGTTTTACTTTTTCTTCTCCTGGTTCATTTATGGAGCAACCATATTGCTCCTGATTCTTGTTCTCATATTTGGAAAAGAGATTAACGGAGCAAGATCGTGGTTTGAATTCGGCGGATTCAGCCTTCAGCCTTCTGAGTTTGCCAAGTTTGGAACAGCCCTTGCACTTGCATCTTACCTGAGCAATAAAAGGCACGGCCTTACGAGGCTTGATGTTATTGTTCCAGCCCTCGCAATATTATTACTCCCGGCATTGCTCACTTACTTCCAGCCCGATATGGGGTCGATGATTGTCTTCTTCGCCTTGTTCATTGTCCTTTTCAGGGAAGGAATGAGTCCTTATATCTTCGTCTCGGGTTTGCTTATGATCATTCTGTTTTTCCTTACCCTCCTCTTTAACAATCTTTATCTTACAATTACAATTATTGCCGTGGCGGTTATCCTGCTTTTTTTTATTACCCGACGATGGAAACTTTGTATAACAGGAACCGGAATACTAATAATAACAACTGCAATTGTCTATTTGCTCGATCATTATATCTTCAATTTTCTTGGGATTGAACTTGTTATATTTTCTTCCCTGATACTTTCAGGCGTAGTTTTTGCCTACTATATTTATACAAAGAAGGCAGTAGTAGTTATGGTGATATATCTTTTTCTGACAGGTAGCGTATTATTCGTCAATACTGTTGATTACACTTTCAATAACATTGTTAAGCCTCACCAGAAGCAGCGTATCGAGATTTTGCTTGGAATAAAGTCGGATAAGCACGGTACAGGGTATAATGTGAATCAGTCAATAATATCAATAGGTTCGGGAGGATTTGCAGGTAAGGGGTACCTTCAGGGCACCCAGACCAAATTCAAATTCGTCCCGGCGCAAAGCACCGATTTTATTTTCTGCACAGTTGGTGAGGAATGGGGTTTTCTGGGTTCAGTATTGGTAATCGGTATGTATCTTCTGCTTCTTTTAAGACTGATATTTCTTGCCGAGAGGCAGCGATCGTCATTTTCACGAATTTACGGGTACGGAGTGGTTTCCATATTGTTTGTCCATTTCTTTATAAACGTAGGAATGACAATAGGTTTGGTACCTGTTATTGGTATCCCTCTGCCATTTTTCAGCTATGGAGGAAGCTCTCTCTGGGGATTTACGATTCTCCTGTTTATTTTTCTCAGGCTCGATGCCAGCAGGACGGAATACCTTGTTTGATCAGAATGGGATAGTAATCCTGTGGGAGATCTCAACTCCGAAATCCTTTTCCACATAATCAATAAGCTGCGGAAAGAATTCCATGAAGTCATCCTGAAGAGCATAATAGTTCTTTTTGAGCGCATGCATGGCAAATCGTGTCTCCTTTGGAAGTGATGAGTGTTTGCTGAGCGTAGCCAGAACATTTTTAATGCCTCTGGTAGTCTGGTACGACTCGATCCAGTTATTAATGATGAAAAACGGCATCATTTCCCGAACATTATTGGGCATAATATCGTAATTATTCACAAGGGCCCTGTAAAAATTATAGGTCACGCTCTCCAAAGGCCTCCTGGAGAAAAAGTCCCATTCCTTTGTCAGGAAATGATCATAAATAATGTCGGTGATTACACCAGCGTATTTATGGTACTTACGGGTAAAATAGATCTTGCTTCTGTGAACAACGGGATGCCTGTCGGTGAATCCGTCAATGTGGCGATGGAGAATTATGCCTTTTCTGACGAGCTCAGGATACTTTAGATAATCCCGGCCTTTTACATAATCTCCTATGTAATTACCAATGATTATTTTCTCAGAATCACCGGAAAGATATATGTGAGCCAGGACATTCATTCGATGATATAATAGTACGAAGAATTTATGATATACCTTAAGTCACTAAAACATTTTCTTTAACATGTTTTCACAAATGTCATTTATGCTGTCTAAATAATTATGATTCAGTATATTGATGGTCAAAAACAGGGGTTATAAAAATACAATGAAATGTTCGGATTTCAGGTATGCAAATTATACATTTGTTAATTCATTTTAAAATGAAAATAATTCGCTAAATAATTCAAAAATTCAGGAGGTTTTATGATTAAAAAAAATGTTATAATAATTGGTGCAGCCGGGAGGGATTTTCATAATTTTAATACCTGTTACAGGGATAACGACAGCTATAATGTTGTGGCGTTCACCGCCGCGCAGATTCCTGATATAGACGGGCGTAAGTATCCGAAGGAACTAGCCGGTAAATTGTATCCCGAAGGTATTCCTGTATATGCAGAGAGCAGTCTGCCTGAGCTTATTAAAAAATTCAATGTTTCGGATTGCGTATTTTCATACAGCGATGTAACTTATCACAAGGTAATGTCGGTAAGCGCGATTGTAAATTCTGCAGGTGCTAATTTCGTTTTGCTGGGTCCGGCTGATACTATGGTGAAAAGCACCAAACCACTTATAGCAATCGGTGCAATACGTACGGGTTGCGGAAAAAGCCAGACCTCAAGAAAGGTCATCGAGCTTCTTATGGCTAAGGGGCTAAAGGTTGTTGCAGTTCGTCATCCAATGCCTTATGGTGACCTTAATGCACAGAAAGTTCAGCGTTTTGCAGAAGTAGAAGATCTTGAACTGCATAAATGTACCGTAGAGGAGATGGAAGAATATGAACCGCATGTTGTCCGCGGAAATGTTATTTACGCAGGGGTAGATTATGAAGCCATTTTGCGTGCCGCTGAAAAGGATCCTTCGGGATGTGATGTTATTCTCTGGGATGGAGGAAACAATGACTTCCCATTCTATAAACCCGACCTGATGATAACCGTTACCGATCCTCACAGGGCAGGTCATGAACTGAAGTATTATCCCGGCGAAGTTACCCTGCGCATTGCTGATGTGGTTGTTATAAACAAAATGGACAGTTCTGCACCGCACGATATTCAGACGGTAAGAGATAATATCCAGAAAGTGAACCCGGAAGCAATTGTTATTGACGGAGCATCTCCAATAACTGTAGATGATTTTTCACTGATTCGGGGAAAACGGGTCCTTGTAGTCGAAGACGGACCTACGCTGACACACGGAGAAATGAAGCTTGGAGCAGGTGTTGTTGCCGCACGTAAATTCGGGGCTGCAGAGCTTGTCGATCCTCGTCCTTATACTGTGGGAAGACTAAGCGAAACATTCAGACTTTATCCGGGTATTGGCAGCCTTTTGCCTGCTATGGGATACGGTGAACAACAGCTGAAAGACCTGGAGGAAACCATTAACAATACCGATTGCGACAGTGTAATAATTGCTACCCCAATCGACCTGAACAGGATCATTAACATCAAAAAGCCCAACACAAGGGTTTATTATGATCTTCAGGAAATCGGGAAACCTGATCTTACAGAGGTAATAGATGAATTCATTAAGAAATTCAGCCTTTAATTAAAGGTAAAAGAAAAGGCTGTTTCATTAGTCCTCTGTGTAACTCTGTGCTTCTCCGTGCCTCTCTGTGTAACTAATAATAAGAACTTACACAGAGATCACAGAGGTATCACAGAGAGCCACAGAGGACTTTTGAACAGCCTTTTTATGATTTACTGGCTATTTTGTAATCTTAATGTACTTTTCTGTGCGTGTATCTTTAATAACTCCGCTCCAGTTAAGCCCGAACCCAAAGTCGTAGGTATTTCCTTCTGAATCCACATGGCAAGCCATATCAAAGGGGATATCCTCTTTCTGGGTTTCTACTGTCTTCATATCGACCGGCATCTGACACGGCAGTAAGCCTGAAGGTTCTGTAACGCCTGTGAGAATATCAAAAATAGCCTGGTCCTGAACATCGAAGGTAACAAGAATGGCATTTGCTTCTTTCTCTATTTCGCTGAACACCATTGGTTTTGAAACGTTTACAACAACAATGACAGGTTTGTTTTTCATAACTTTCCTGGCATCAAGTACCATTGCCATATCACTGACGTTTGAGGAGGTTATTGTTTTGTTCCTGTAGGTCCTGTTTGTGAAATTCTCGAGAGGATCGCCACCGGCAATACTTGTTTCGCGAGCTTCAGATGCCTTGTAAGCACCATACTGAAGGCTGATTGGAACATAACCGTTACCGCCCTTCGCCACGTCAGCTTTATCATATCCGCTTCCTGTCTCAGGACTTCTTATAGCTATAAGAGCAAAATCGGCTTCTTCAGGATTTTCAGTTACAATGAAGTATTTCTTCACGATTTCTATATTAACCGGATACTGAACCGAGGAAGGTGTTGGACCTCCCATGAAATCTCTTCCTGCAGCGGTAGTTCTCTTTGGAATATAAACCGTTTTCTGGTTTGCTACAGGCAGCGACTTGTTGCTGTTTTTTAGCATCACAACCGACTTAGTCTGTGCTTCATATCCTGCCTTCATGAATTCCTCGTTTCCGGTAATTTTAACAGTATTTGCCGGATCAAGGTATGGGTTCTCAAAGAGCCCTACTCTTAAAATATTCTTCAGAAGCCTGACGGCTGACTTTTCCATCCTTGCTCTCATGAATTCTTCGCCATGTTCTTTTACGCCCATATTATATGCTTCAATGACAGGTCCTGCATCATTGTTTCCTCCAAACTGGTCCACACCGGCCATCAGGATTTTATAATGTCGTTCGGCCACACTCAGGGTCTCTGCACCCCAGCATGTAGTTCCGAAACCGTCTACTGCTGTTTCATCCTTTGTGACACCCCAATCGGTACAGACGACGCCATCGTAGGAGTAGGTACCCCTTAGCAGGTCATTGATAATATAGCTGTTGAAACTATTGCCAACATTCTCCTTATTTTTCGAATCAATACCGTATGATATTGTGTAATAAGGCATTACGGCTGAAGCCATTTTTGTTTCGCCTTCAAGTTTGAGGGCTCCTTCTGTAAAAGGAATCAGATGGTCGGCAAGGTTATTTCCAGGATAAACTGCATACTTGCCAAATGAGAAATGGGCATCACGGCCGCCTTCTTCAGGTCCGCCGCCCGGCCAATGCTTAATCATTGTGTTCACACTAGTATAGCCCCATCCACCAGCTATCATGTCACTGCCTTCGGAGGTCTGAAAGCCGTCGACATAGGCCCTGGCCATATCTGCTGATAGTTGAGGGTTTTCACCGAAAGTTCCGTTAAATCTCCCCCAGCGTGGTTCTGTTGCCAGGTCGATCTGTGGCGAAAGCGCGGTAGAGATACCGAGTGCACGATATTCCTTTGCAGCAACCCTTCCGAAGTTTTTGACTAATGAAGGATCAAATGTGGCGGCCAGTCCGAGTGAACCGGGCCACATTGAGATCTGCCCTGCTGAACCTACATAATATTCCGCATTTGAAACAGCTCTGTGCCTTGGATCGGAACTGTTGTTTGAAGGGATTCCCAAACCTATACTTTCGCACAAGGCCTGGACTTTGTTATTCCATACTGCAGCTACTTCGGGGCTTTCGACAGTTGTTATAAGCACATGCCTCAAATTGTCATTGGTAAGAAATTTAATCTGCTGGTCACTCAGGTCAGCTGATTTCGCACCGCTTTCCTTAAAAGGTTTTCCGTTATAGGTGCTGGCACCAAAACGGGTACTTCCCGAAGGAATCGACTGATGTGCGCTGTAAAGCATCAGACCGGCGATCTGCTCAACGCTCAGTATGGAAGCCAGGTCTTTTGCCCTTGCATCAGCACTCTGACGCCAGTCTTCGTAAATATCGAGCTTCCCGTTCTTATTCAGATCCTTGAAGGCAAATCCCTTGTCAGTAAGTAATTTAACACCTGATGTAGTGTCGTATCCGAGGGTCTGGCCTTCTTTATTGGTCACAATACGGATTGAACCGGTACCGGTTTCATTCCATTTTTTGCAGCCAGGCAAAATAGCCAGAACTATAAAAATTAGTGCTGCAGCAAAAACAGTTCCTGTGATTTTCATTTTAAGTTGGTTCGGTTAATATTTGTATGATTACAGTTATTCCTTAAAACTAAATTCTTTCCCTTAATTTTTTTCCGGCCTCTTCAAAACCAGGTTTATTCAGAAGGGCAAACATGTTCTTCTTGTAAGCTTCAACTCCCGGCTGATCGAAAGGATTTACTTCAAGGATGTAACCGCTTACAGCACAAGCTATCTCAAAGAAATATATCATCTGGCCTACATAATATTCATCGAGTGCCGGGATAGTCAGGGTTATTATTGGAACATTGCCGTCGTGATGGGCAATTGTGGTTCCCGCTTCCGCATTATGGTTAACATCCGACAATCTCCGGCCTGCCAGGTAATTAAGCTGATCTGAATCGTCTTTTTCAAGAGGGATCGTTACTTTTCCCTTAGGTGATTTTACCGATATAACCGTTTCAAAAAGAATTCGCTGGCCATCCTGAATGTACTGGCCCATAGAATGAAGATCCGTTGTAAGGTCAACTGAAGCCGGGAAGATTCCTTTCCCGTCTTTTCCTTCACTTTCGCCGTAAAGCTGTTTCCACCATTCAGCGAAGAAGTGAAGCTTTGGAGTGAATCCGACCATGATTTCAACCGGTTTCCCGTTCTGAAGAAGAAGATTTCGGGCAGCGGCATAAAGAAGGGCAGGATTTGAACCGGCATCTTTATTTGTTCTTGTAATCTCCTCCATTGATTTTGCACCCTTGATAAGCATCCTGATGTCGATGCCGCTTACAGCTATCGGAAGCAGGCCAACCGGAGTAAGTACCGAAAACCGGCCTCCTATGTTATCGGGAATAATGAATGTCTCGTAGCCATTGGTTTCTGCCATGGTCCTGAGAGCACCTTTGCTTGCATCGGTTACGGCAATAATCCTCTCCGCTGCAGCCAGTTTTCCGACTTTCTTTTCAAGGTGATCCTTAAGAATCCTGAAAGCAATGGCCGGTTCGGTTGTCGTACCTGACTTGGAGATGGCGATTACAGAATAGTTCCTTCCGTCGAGCAGCTCAAGGAGTTCAGCCAGGTAGTCTTCGCAGATGTTCTGCCCTGCAAAGATAATATCGTGATGTTTTGTTTTCAAAAGAGGAGCAAATGTGTGCGACAGCGATTCAATTACCGCCCTTGAGCCCAGGTATGATCCGCCGATGCCAATCACAACTGTTGTATCGGAAACATTCCTCAGGTGTTTTGCTGTTTTTTCTATCCTGTCGATCTGCGGGAGGATATCATCGGGAAGCGTAAGCCACCCGAGAAAATCATTTCCCTGGCCTGTACCTGCATTCAGCGTGTCAAGATGGGCTGCCGATTTACTTGAAAGTGAGGAGATCTCTTCGGCTGAAATAAATCCGGCCGTATTCTTCAGATTGACACTTAAATTTTCCTTCATATTAAATTAGTATTTGGTTCTGATATTCCTGTTAATATTTTAACAGGCACAAAATTAATAAAAAAGCTGACGGAAGAGGTCCGTCAGCTTTTAAAATAAACCGGATTATATATCAACGTCGTTTAGTTAAGCCAGGGTAATCAGTTTCTTACTCCCACATTTTACCCCCCTGACCCCCAATGGGGGTGTTCTTAAATCCCCCCTTGGGGGGTTGGGGGGTAAAAACACAAGAATAGTAGAGTGGTCCCTGTGGTAAAATATTCTTTTCATGTTTGGTAATAATATTCCTTAACTAAACG
>CAIMVD010000004.1 GCA_903844815.1 uncultured Bacteroidota bacterium
ACCCCCCTGCCCCCCAGGGGGGGTGTTCTTAAATCCCCCCTTGGGGGGTTGGGGGGTAAAAACACAAGAATAGTAGAGTGGTCCCAGTGGTAAAATATTCTTTTCATGTTTGGTAATAATATTCCTTAACTAAACGCCATTGATTCATTTTGATTTATTAAGAGAAGTAGGTAAGGATACTCTTTTTAATGAGATTTTAGTTATTTCATCCAAAACCCAATCCAATCTGGTTTCAATATCCTCATTTTTAAAACGTAACACTTTTAATCCCGTCGATTCCAAATATTCTGTTCGTTCCATGTCAAATTCTTTTCTACCAAGATGAATATCGCCATCAACCTCTACTCCTAACTCAGCTTTGAAACAGTAAAAATCCAGGATATAAATTCCAAAAGGGTGTTGTCTTCTAAAATGAAGTCCAATGATCTTCTCTTTTTTCAAACAATTCCATAGAATTATTTCCTGTTTAGTCATGGTCTTCCTAAGTTGCTTTGCCTTCGACTTTATGTTCATGGATGCTCCATGACAATGATTTGAAACATTTACTAACCTCGAATGACTCATCTGTTTATTCCTGCTAAATAAATCCTTTCTTTTTCATTCAATTGAAAATCAAGTGCTCCTTCCCCCCTGGGGGAAGGCTGGGAAGGGGGTACTAAAGTATAAAAATGCATCTTTCTGAATAAATTTCTACGATATAAATCCTCATTATCCCGGCGTGAATATTACCTTATTTTCTCCTTTCAGTCCAATGTCTTTAAACTCAAGTTTAATACGTGTGACACCATTTGGCCAATATCGTTTCAATAACTTATCAGTCACTTCAATATATTCGATAACGGCGTTTACTTTAGAAGAATTATAAATCATATTCAAACTGAACCCATCCCCTTCAAATTTCAGGACTCCGGGTTTAACTTCTGTAACCTTGCAGTAAGTGATCAGGTTTGAGCTCGTAGTCCTCTTTTCTGAGGCTGTAAGTTCATATTTATCGTCTATTGTAAAGCTTTTACCTCTGTTAAGTGTATAACTTCTGACCCAACTTTTAACAGAAGCTGATTCCGGATAACTTCCGGCTATGTCGGTCGAGAAGGTTACTGACTTGTTACTTGCGGTGAAATTTGTGTTTCTTGCTTTGTACATGCTCCCATCTTTCTGTTCTGTTCCGTTTATCACAGGAAGGTTATGATACCCTGATTGCATAGTCCATATTTCATAACGCTTTGAACTGAATGTTTTAGCAGTGTACTCCTCCCTTCCGATGTCGATAAGGCATGGCTTGCCGTTGTAATACATTACACACGAGCCAATGTCGTTATGATTATGGCTCTCGGCATTAAAACCACCTTTGGCGCCGAAAAAGAAGCCGGAAAACTCACCTTCCCTGTCACGGGCACCGGCAACCTCTGTTTCAGGAAGCCAGAAATCGGACACAAGTGCTTCTTTTGAAGCAGCATTTTTCAACTCATCAAGCAGCATCAGACCTCTGATCTGGTCACCTATTTTCCCGTTCAGGCTTCCCTCTCCCCATTTTCCAAGTTTTGCCAGGTACGATCCGAAACTTTTCATTGTATCGTCATTAATAGCTTTGCCATACAGGTAAACAACTGGAGCATTCCCCCCTGTAGTTGCATCGGCATCGGCAAAATTCAGGAAATAAGGAGCATGGATATTTGCCTTATAAAAATACTTCCCGATATTTCCGATAAGTGGATCTTCAAAAACATCGAATTTCCCACCGGTTGAATTTTGCAGCAAGTCGAGACACTCATATAAGATTGCACCAGCCGCTCCCCAGTACGAAGGACCCTCATCACAGCCACCGTCGTCGGGATAGCCATTGAGGAACTTATCGAGAGAGTTGATGACCTTCTTAACTTCGGCAATCTTTTTGGCAGGATCGGTTTCGAGTAAAAGATAAGATGTAAGCATGTTGTAATTAATCCACGGATTCCAGTTGTTAGGCCGGCCTCCCGTGAAGCCCATATACCAGAAATCGTCCCTTTCAAAATAAGGTGTCAGCGCTTTTCTGTAGATCTCCTGCCTCAGCCTTTGGGAGATCAGGGGATGGATTTTATCAAACTCATCTTTAAATAAACTGAGTGTCCATGCAAGATTACTGGTTATCTCTCCAACGCCGAGATCAACAATCGGCTCATTTACATCAGGAAGACCCGAACCCGATTTCTGGGAGCCAAGGTGAGCCGACCAGCCCCACCATGTTTGTTCACTGAAGTACCAGACAGCATTAATAATCTGGTCGGCAAACCGGCCTTTCCCTTCGACCATCTCTCCCATAACCAGGGATATCAGGGCATTACTGCATGCAGAATAAGCCTCCTGACGGCGGTCGCCCGATCGTATGAATTCGAGATAATCGGTTGCCTTCACAACAGGCCAGTTATAATTGAGACAGGCCTCAGCTTTAGAAATATAATCTTTCCTGATATTTGCCGGCAGGTTATCCCAGAAGATTCGGTTTTTGTAACCGGGCATTCTAATCCACGAGTTATCCGGAATCAGAGATCCTTCAAGATTGATCGCACTTGCTTCTTTTGCAAGGATGTTTCGTTCTTTGATTGGAGGCTGGGAGGATATAATTCCAGATGCAGGAAGAAGGAAAATAGCTACAAAAAAGATCAATTGCAGCTTTTTTTTTGTCATTTCTGAACTCTTCATCTTAAGGAGGTATGATTATCCAAGTTTAAAAAGCTTTTTCAATTTTATGTTCAATTCCTTCGATTCACTTGGACTAATTTCTCCTAATTTCCCAGTTGCAAGGGATTTATCGATTGTGGCAATTTTAGAAAGTCTGATAAGAGAAGCTTTTTTGATCCCGTTTTGAGTCGTAGGAAATAGCTCTATATCAGTATCTTCTTTCCATTTTACCTGAGAAGTAATAAAACATACTGTTAAATCATTAGGGTTATTAATCAGAACAAGGGCAGGTCTTAGTTTTGTGCCAGTCATGTCGGTATAAGGAAATGGGACAAGTATTATATCTCCTTTATTCATTGTATTTTTCCTTAAGATCGGACAATGAATACAGATCCTCCTCCTCGTAAAGGAATTTAAACGATTTACTCTCAGAGACTAAAGCCATAACGTTATCATTTATTAGCTGCTCTTCATATTTCTTAAACAGGAAATCTGCAAAGTCCGATATCTCCATTGCTTTATCTTCAGGCAATTGTCTTATTACCTGAATAGTCCGGTCTATGATTGCTTCACGTGTCATATCAATATTATTATCTCCTTAAAGTTACAAAAATATGTACAGGAAGTCATCTTATTTTACAAACCAAAATTAGTAATACAGATCACTTTTAGCAGAGTTAGCAGAGTTAGCAATTATTACAATCTTTGAACTCTTCCCATATGTTTTTATCCACTGAGATTAACTACAGCGTTTTGCCTGTCAGCTTTTTGATCAGGTCGACTTCCTCCTGTTTATATGGCGTTCCGTCGGTACGGAAGATTTCGTGGAACCAGAGTTTTGGCTCCGATCCGTCAGCGATTGGTTCATCCCAGGCATATTTTGTATTTGATTTTCCGGAAACCAACCCCCAGTTGATGGCACCTATATTCTGATCTTTCAACATGGGCATAATATTGGTAAACAGACTATTGTTACGACGGGCCATATACTCAGTACAAACAAGGGGGCGTCCATAGCGCTTCAGAGTGTCAATGGCTGCCTGGTGTTTTTCGGGACTATCATAATTATGGTAGGTGATGATGTCGGAATTTTCAACCTGAAATTTATTAAAATCCGACAAACTCAAGCTCCATACTCCGGATGAGAGAGGTTGCGATGGCCGTATTTCCCAACCCCATTCAAAAGCTTTTTTCAGCAAAGGCATTGATTTGTTTCCGTATCCCGAATTCCCCGGTTCGTTGTACAAATCCCATATTGCTATCCTATTGTCATCCCTGAAAGTTGTCAGGATGTCCTTTACATATGCTTCGAGTGTGTTGATCAGGGTTGTATCGCTGTAAATCAGATCGCCCGGATCGCGAACCCATCCGGAGTTATGCACGCCAGGTTTTGGATCAGGCTGTTTTCCGGCAGCATAAGCCGGATTCCAGCAGTCGTCGAAGAATACAAAAACCGCCCTGATTCCGTGTCTCCCGGCTATATCCAGGAAGCTGTTCATACGACTTTTGAAGCCTTCTTTATCGACTTCCCAGGCCAGGTGATGCAAATAAACACGCATTACATTCATGCCAATTGATTCGGCCCATCCCAACTCCCTGTTAATTGCAGCTGTATCGAACGATTCTGCCTGCCATGTTTCGAGCTGATTTATAGCTGTACTTGGATTAAAGTTGCTTCCCCGAAGCCATCCGTTTTCTTTAGCCCAGTCCTGAGCCTGGGCGTCAGACCAACGGGTTGAAACAGGCTCTGAAGTTCCAGCTTTTTTAGTTGTATTTTGGCATGATGCTAAAAGGATTAATCCTGAAATAAGAATTGTTGCTAAAATATTCTTCATGGTTTAATTTAAGTTGATAATTGATAGTTAAATATAGGTGTTTTTTTGTTTCATGAAAGGGAAGGGGAAAGAAAAGGCGGCAGGCTGCAGGCGGCAGGAAACCTGAAGCCTGCAGCCCGAAGCCCGAAAACGGCCGGAAGCCCGAACATAAATTTTATGTAAATTTGTATCAGCCATTTAAGCAATGAAACCTCTGTACCGCATATCGGACGAAAAAATACAATGCCTCCTCTGTCCGCACCTATGCAGGATAGCCCGGGAAAAAGCCGGACTATGCGGTGCCCGAAAAAACCGAAACGGAATTATTGAACTGGCAACTTACGGTGCAGTCTCGGGTTATGCTATGGATCCCGTTGAAAAAAAGCCGCTTTACCACTGGTTTCCCGGTTACAATATCCTCTCGGTGGGATCGTACGGCTGCAACATGCGATGCGATTTCTGTCAAAACCATAATATTTCACAGATTGTTCCTGAAAGGGCCGGACGCAGGATGACCCCGGCCGAAGTAGTCGATGAAGCCCTGGAACTGAAAAGAAACATCGGTGTTGCATTTACCTACAATGAACCTGTAATATGGTTCGAATTCATGAGGGATATAGCAATTGCTACAAAAAACCATGGGCTGTTTACGGCGATGGTCAGTAACGGATATGTGTGTGAAGAACCGCTTGAAGAAATAACCGCTTTCATTGATGCCTTCAATATTGATCTCAAGGCCTTCAACGACGACTTCTATAAAAAGCTAACAGGAGCTTCGCTTGAACCGGTAAAGAAAAGTCTGAGACAGATCGTAAAGTCCGGTCGCCATCTTGAAATAACTACCCTCATCATTCCCGGACAGAACGACAGCATCCCTGAAATGGTTTATGAAGCTGAATGGATTGCGGGGGAACTTGGCACTGATATTCCGCTTCACCTCAGCAGGTATTTTCCCAAGCATAAAAGGACCGACAGTATGACCCCAGATGAAACTCTCTGTAAATTGTACGATACAGCTTCGGAAAAACTTGAATACGTTTATCTGGGCAATATGCATACCGACAAAGGACAAGACACCAAATGTCCTGTTTGCGGTACCACAATAACTAAAAGATCCGGATATAATACCCGGTTAATGAATATAAACGACAAGGGATGCTGCCTGAAATGCGGCAAGATGATCTATAATTACCTTATGCCTTCTTCGCCGACACGGCACTGAGCCTGTCGAATAGTTTATCCACGCCTGTAAGGAGATCTTTTTCAACACTTTTATAAAACGCTTTCACGATCTTTGTATTATCCTTTCCGTCGGGATTGTTCACCCTTGCAATAAGGTCATTCCTGAAACTTACAGCGTCCTGAATGATTGTAGTTACAGCATCATCATTCTCAGCCGGATTGACATCTGAATAAAGAAGACAATCTGATATTACTTCAAACACCAGGTAATCAATATCTTTCTTAAGTTCTCTTACGCTTGCCATAGGTCAACAGTTTGGATTAATTTTACTGCAAATATACTAAATAATAATTCGGTCAGGGCAGTCTTGCTTCTCTTGCTGTCATTAATAATTTTTGTAATAGTTTTTGCCTGTATGTTCATTAAATAAATCTCAAAAAAGTCCACAAAACGTGATATACAGTTAATCCTCCCGGCTATATACCTTTTAATTCAGTTTTAATTACCAAAAGAAATCAATAATTGTTACTTTTATCAATCGCTTATTTTTGCCAATTTATGAAAGCCTGTCTTCCGGATGAAACAAAGATTTTTACTTGTTGCTCTATTATTATTCACACTCTCAACTGTTTCAAGGGCAGATCACTTTGAATTTCTTCCGCATGTTATAAATCAGCCCGACGGATCATCATTAAACTGTTTCATCTCGGGCGATGAGTTTTTTAACTGGATACACGACAAGGATGGATATACAATCATTCAGTCTTCCGATGGATGGTATTATTATGCCATTCAGTCGGGCGACCTGCTTAAGCCATCAAAATACAGGGTAAACAGCGTTGATCCGGTCAACTCCGGACTCATAAAATGGGCCAAAATAACTCAGGCCGAATACAAGCGAAGAAAAGATTTAGCCGATAGCTATAAGTTGGCAAAAGGCGGGCCTTCCCTTGCTCCCCAGACAGGGACCATGAATAATATTATTGTCTATATCAGGTTCTCCGACGACACAGAATTCGCAAATACAAGGCAATTCTTCGACGACAAATTCAATACTGTTGCAACGGTTTCGCTTAAGTCCTATTTTTCCGAAGTATCATATAACAAACTTACTATAAACAGCACACACTATCCTGCTTCGGCAATGACCAGCAATCTCTCAT
Organism: uncultured Bacteroidota bacterium; assembly: GCA_903844815.1. Lineage (GTDB taxonomy): Bacteria > Bacteroidota > Bacteroidia > Bacteroidales > VadinHA17 > LD21. The sequence continues at coordinate 6,819 of CAIMVD010000004.1, forward strand.
TTCAGGATACTCATCCCCGAAACTATTTCCAGCCTTATAATGCCACCACCAACACTTCGGGTTACAGTACCGATTCGGAGAGGACCAGCCGGGAACACAAATTACTGGCAGCTTCTATTACCTGGCTTAATTCTTCCAATCAGATCCCGGCTTCGCTGAATGTAGATGCTGATAATGACAGCAGGGTTGATAATGTCTGCTTTATTATAAAGGGAACGACAGGGGAATGGGCTGAACTATTATGGTCACATAGCTGGTCGCTTTATTCGCAGACTGTTAACATAAACGGAAAAAGAGTTTACAACTACACTTTTCAGCCTGAAACCCAGGCTTCCGTACGAACCCTCTGCCATGAAATGTTTCATTGCATAGGAGCACCCGATCTTTACCATTACACAAATCAGGGGGTCATATCTCCGGCCGGGATGTGGGATCTGATGGATGGAGGAACCGGACATATGCTTGCATATATGAAATGGAAGTATTCCAAAAACAGTTGGATAAGTTCTATTCCCTTAATTGAAGCTTCCGGCACTTATACTCTTAATCCGCTTGCCTCTCCAACAGATAACTGCTTCAGGATACCATCTCCCTATTCAGCAAATGAATACTTTGTTGTTGAATACAGGGCTAAAACCGGAAAATTTGAATCAAATTTACCGGGGTCGGGACTGATAATATCCAGAATAGATACAAGGGCTACAGGCAATGCCAACGGGCCTCCTGATGAAGTATATGTCTACAGGCCATCCGGTACCTTGACCAATAATGGGGTCACTGCCTCTGCTTATTTCTCCTCTGCAGCAGGAAGAACGGAAATAAATGATGTTACCGACCCCAAATCTTTCCTGCAGGATGGAACTGTCGGAGGATTAAACATTTCGGATATTACGGAAGCCGGACAGACAATCTCTTTTTACTATAAAGTTACCATCCCTGAGCCTCCCGGCATTCCAGGATTACCATCAGCCACCGGTATAGCTCAAACCTCTTTTACCGCTCGCTGGACCAGCGCTCCAAATTCTCTCGGATACGGCATTGATGTTTCAACCGATCCCGATTTTACCTCTTTAATGTCCGGCTATAACAACAAGCTATTGGGAAATGTTACTACTTCAGTAGTTTCAGGTCTTTTACCCAAAACACATTACTACTTCCGCGTGAGAGGAATAAATTCTGCGGGAAATGGCCTGCCATCCGACACAGTATATGTAACTACACTTTCAATTCCACCTTCTTCTCCAGTGAGTATTACAGCGATCTCATGCAACGACCAGATTACTTTAAGATGGAAGAAGAGCAGCGGGAACGACTTTAAGCGATACAGGATATTCGCTATCAAACAGAATGGAACGATGATCAAAATCGACTCAACCTCAGGGGGTATCTCCGATACCTCAAAGACTTTAACCGGCTTTCAAAGAGGCTCCATTCACTACTACCGGGTTTCAGCAGTAAACTTCGACGGGGTTGAAAGCGGATACAGCATTCTGGTCGCAGCAACTGTTAAGACAGGCGTTATACCTAAAGTAAAAACAAAATGGGACGATGTAGTAATATGTTACAATATCGGAGACTCAATAAAGAAATTTCAATGGTACAGAGGTGAAACCTTGATCACCGGAGCAACTTCGCAATTTTATAAGACAAATAAAACACCCGGACTATACACTGTCAGGGGTATCGATCTTGAAGGATGTGTTAACTCCTCATCAGCTCAGATAATGCCAGTAACCGGCATGAGTGACGGATTGGGTTACGTCTCTCTTTACCCGAATCCGGCATCAGTAAATATGTCGGTGAGGATAACCGGAGAAAAAGAAGGAACTGTTAAAATAAGTATCCTGAACCAACTGGGGATAAAAGTTAACGAATACTATGATGAAAAGAAAGGCCCAGAACTAGTCAGTGAGATACCTGTTACAGGGTTAGCTCATGGACTATACTACATTCTGGTTTCCCTGGACAATGAAGTTATCCATTCTGAACAGGCGATAATTTCCAGATAAAAGCAAAATGAAAATCACCTTTCTTATAATGATGAAACATCGCCCTGCCAGCATTAAAATAATTGTTTTCATTCTGGCTGCCATCTTACAAAGTGCTGCCTATTCACAGTTAACTGACGACAGCATCAGGATAAAAATTAAACCTGGTTTTTTTGCAGGATTCGAGGCCGGGGGTTCACAAAACCTGATAATCACTGAAGGCATCGGCTCAGTGACAGGGATGAAATCAGTTCAGGGGAACTCTTACTCCGGAACGATCGAGACAGGATACTTCTTTTCCGGTGGCTTCGGATTATCAACCGGAATCGGAATCTATACTTCAAATAACACCCTTAACCTCGAAGACTATTCAAACAAGTTTTCAACGACCGATACAGAGAACGATTCTTATGAAAGACGCATAAACGGGTCAGCAATAACTGAAAATCTGAATCTGTCCTTTTTGAAAATACCCCTCTTGCTAAATCTGAGAATACCGGGCAGGAGTATTTTCAGCGTCTATTTAGCGGCAGGTATCAACCTGTCGGTGCCCCTGACAAAAGAATACAGGAGCAGTGGCCTGTTCTCCTTTACAGGATATTATCCTGAATTCAATGTTTTGCTGAAGGATTTACCTGAATATGGGTTTGTGAGCAATGCTGCTGTTTCATCAAGCGGAGAACCAAAATTCAAGTCATACTTCCTTGAAGGTGTTGCTACGGCAGGATTCCAGTTCTTAATTGCCGGCAAAATCCAGCTCAGTGCAGGGGCGAGTTACTCAAGGTCACTGACAGATATTGCAGATTACAGGGAACAGATAAATTTTCAGCTGGCATCCGACGCTAATAATATAAACAGTATGCTTGGTGGCAGCAATAGTTCAATAGCAGAATCAATGGGATTGAGATTATCGCTCAGGTACTTTTTCAAAGGATACAGGATTAAATCAGAGCAGCCCCAAGAGCAGTAGCATATTCGGGGTTTTCAGGAAAATTGAATTCCATTTCATACATAGTTGCAATAGCAATCAGAATTTTCTTTCCAATCTCATTAGTACTCCCGTTTCCCGTAAAGCTGATTACATTCTTGTTCCTGCTCTTCACTGCAAAAACCGACATTACTCCTATGACCTGGTAGACAAGGTTAATTATGGCCATGGCAATATCTTCCTGGCCTGCAGTGTCGAGCATCTTGCCGAAATTAGAAGCAGTACTGTCCTTATTAAGGAAGCTTATGCCCGAATCGACTATGTCGCCAACGAGAAGGTCGACCACGTGGAGGTTACCTCCCCTGGCCATGGTGACAATATTCTCAATATCTGCCGTGCCAAGCATACGCTTCGACAATCCAAGAATTGTTCCTCCTCCAATCCCGGTGCCGCCAATATGTGTGATATTATTGCGATTTGCTTCAATAATGGCAGTTCCTGTTCCGATATTGGTAATTATAATGTCGTCTACTCCCGACAGGTACATTCCTCCCTTGCCAATTGCTGTTATCTCATCGACCTTGATAGTCGGGATATTGAAAATATCTCCATCTATTTTCGAGGACCCTGCCCCTGTAATACTTATCCGTTCAATCCGGCTAAGAGGTATGTTGCCTTCAAAAAGCATCTTTCCCAGAATACCTGTGGCTGAAGTTATGGGATCAAGAGCCTTTGTCCTGATCATGCTCACTATTTCATTATTATCACGCAGAACGGCTTTTGTCGTTGTGCTTCCGATATCAATCCCGGCTATCATAGCTTTTCTTTTCAGACCAGTTTAATACTTTATTATCGTTTATTCAAAGTTAGTTAAAGAAAAGAAACTTTGAACACCTTTGGATTCAACCCTTTTCAATATTTTTATTTATTGGAAACGAAAACTTTTAATGCTGTTATCAACCCTGATCAGGTATTGTTCTCTCAGCTTCTCCATCACCGGCAGATTTATTTCATAGCATTGTTCACCAATGGAATTGAATGGAAGCACCATTGGAGATGTTCCTGTCATGAAAACAGCATCGTATTCAGCAATTTCGTCAGCATTAACGCACCTGAACTCAACTTTAATGCTGTTTTCAATACAAATTGAAAGAATATGCTTTCGGGTAATACCACTAAGTATCATTTTCTCAGGTGCAGTAATAAGAGTATCTCCTTTTATAAAGAAAATATTCGAACGGCTTCCTTCTGTAATAAGGTTGGAATCATTCACAAGCAATGCCTCATATCCACGCTCATATATTAGTTTCTGGTAAATTGATGTCCTGAGTTTGTGGTTGATGACTTTTGACTCAGGATCCTTTCTTTCGGCATTAAAGAGTACTCCCTTCACTCCTTTCCAGATTTGTTCCTCAGACGGATAAATTGAATCGAGGTAATATACAAGCCAGTTTCCGGAACCGTTCTTGTAGTTGAAAACAAGTTTCAGGTTGACATCCTTTTTCCTGTCTGATCTGGAGAGACCAGTGATGACCCTTCTGATAGTCTTAATATCAGCAAGAGGGGCTCTGTGCTGAAGACGAAGGCTTCTTGAAAGCCTTTCCATATGATCAAAAAAGAATATAGGCGTTCCCTTTACAAGCCTTATCACCTCATATATGGATTCTCCTTCATAAACGAGAGAATTATCGAAAAATTCAGCCCGAAGAAGTTCGCCGTTAAGCATAAAATTATTTCCAAAGCATTCATTCATGATCCTGGAGTTTATTCGTAACAAAAATAAAAACAATTGGACACTCTCAACGTTTTCTGATTATATTAGTCACCAAAACAGGAAGGATGAGACCGGAAGATGTATGCAATCATTGATATCGAGACTACAGGAGGAAGCGCATTAGCAGAAAAGATAACCGAAATAGCCGTCTATCTGCACGACGGGCAACAGATAACAGGTGAATGGTCATCGCTTATTAATCCTGAACGGACAATACCCTACTTTATAACAAACCTGACCGGCATCTCAAATGAGATGGTAGAAGACGCTCCACGTTTTTATGAGATTGCCAAACAATTGATTGAAATTACTGAAGGAAGGACCTTTGTAGCCCATAATGCGAGGTTTGATTATTCTTTCATCAGGCAGGAGTTTAAATCATTGGGATATAACTACAAGAGAAGCATTCTCGATACGGTATCGCTCAGCAGGAAACTCTTGCCGGGCCACAAGTCGTACAGCCTGGGAAATATCTGTTCCGATCTCGACATTTCAATAACAGGACGTCACCGTGCGGCAGGCGATGCACTGGCTACGGTAAAGCTTTTTGAAATTATAATAGCAAAAGATTTAGAGTTGAACGGAGGAAGATCGGAGCTTCTTAAGAATGCCAGAACAGCCAAGCTTAACCCTGAACTGGATGCATCAAAAACCGATAATATCCCGGAAGAGCCCGGGATCTACTTCTTCTACGATGAAAAAGGCAATCTGATCTATATCGGGAAGAGCAGGAACCTGCAGCAGCGGATAAGTACACATCTCTCGAACAATACAACGAAACGGTCGATGGAAATGAGAGACCTTATTGCCGATATTAGCTGGGAGACAACTGGCAGTGAGCTCATTGCACTCCTGAAAGAATCTTTCGAGATTAAGGCAAACAAGCCTCTTTATAACAGGGCACAGAGAAGAACGGGATACCAGTGGGGCATATTTACTTTTACCGATAAAAAAGGATATATTAATTACAGGTACGGACCTGTCGAAAAAGGTGATTCTCCTGTCTCGGTATTTACCTCGAAACTGAAAACAAAATCAAAACTGGAATCCCTTGTAGAGGCTTACGGCTTATGCCAGAAACTTACAGGACTTTATGAAACCGAAGGGGCTTGTTTTCATCAGCAGGTCGGGCTTTGCAGGGGGGCATGCATTGGCATTGAAACAGCTCCGGAATATAACGAACGGGCAGGCAAAGTGGTTGAAGAGTTTCTCTTCGCACGCAGAAACTTCTTCATAATCGACAAAGGGCGTCATAAAGAAGAACGTTGTGCCGTAAAGATAACCAACGGCAAATATGCGGGATACGGATATTTCGACATCAACGATATGGGATTCGGGCTATCTGCATTGCATGAATGCATAAAGCCTTCTCCCGATAACCGCGAGATCCAGATGATAATCAGGCAATATCTAAGGAGCAACAGGGTTGAAAAAATTATCGAATTCTGATTTCTTCGCTCAATTATGACTAAATTTACATTAGCCCATTAAAACTTTTACGTATGTCAATCTTTACCAGAACAACCAGAGACCTTATCATTAAAATTGATGATTTCTTTGATAATATTGATCTGGGGCTTCTTGTTTTCAGAGAAGCGATAACAGCCTATTTAGCTAACGACCTTGAATCTTTCAACCGTCATCTGGAAAAAGTCGAATCCCTGGAGAAAACCGCTGACAGGCTGCAGCGTTCCATCGAGAATCAGATGATAACTCATTCGATACTGCCCCAGCACCGGGCCGAGGTAACCACGCTTATCGACAAGATGGATGAGATTATCGATGACCTGAAAAGCACACTCACAGAAATCAGCATTGAATTGCCTCAGATTCCTGAATCCCTCAGCAGGAATTTTATAAGCCTGACCCAATCATCGGTTAGTGCTGGCGAAGAGCTTGTGCCTGCTGCCAGGGCTTTCTTTAAATCTCCTTATACTGTCAGGGAAAAACTTCTTAAAGTATATTATTTTGAAAGCGAGACCGATAAGATCGGCATCAGCACCAAAAAGATCATTTTCCAGGAAATGAAAGAGCTGGATCTGGCTCACAAGGCCCAGCTAAGATATATAATTCAGCACATTGAAAATATCTCCGACCTTGCCCAGAAAGCAGCAGATCTGCTTTCGGGAATGGCGATTAAGATTATACTTTAAAAAAAGAATGCTGGCGCCGATTTGTAACCGGGGCCAGGGAATGGGGCACGGATTGCAAATCCGCGCCAGCAAAAAAATCCGCGCCAGCTAATTATGTAAAAGAGATATAGATTATGATCCTGTTCTTCCTGACAAGCGGCCTGTTCCTCGGCTGGTCACTGGGTGCCAATGATGCCTCACATATTTTCGGATCGGCAGTCGGCTCAAAGATGGTGTCATTCCGCAGAGCGGCAGTCATTGCTTCCGTATTTTTTATTCTCGGAGCAGTTATTCAGGGATCGGGCACTTCTCACACACTTGCAAAGCTGGGATCTGTAAATGCCATTGGAGGATCGTTCACTGTTGCCCTGGCTGCTGCCATCACTATCTACATGATGACAAAATTCGCGCTCCCTATTTCAACGACACAGGCAATTGTTGGAGCGATCATCGGCTGGAACTTTTTTACAGGTAACCATACTGACAGCAGCACCCTGTCGACAATTCTTCTATCATGGGTAGCCGGCCCTGTAATCGGAGCCGTTTTTGCCATTTTGCTTTACATAGTGGTAAAAAGAATAAAAAACCGGCTTAAAGTACACATTATCAGATTTGAATCAAATATTAAAACAGGACTTATCGTCGTAGGTGCTTTCGGATCTTATAGCCTGGGAGCTAACAATATTGCCAATGTCATGGGGGTCTTCCTTCCCTCCTTCATGCTGGATGATCTGAAAATAGGATTTATCGTTCTGAGTTCAAATCAGCAGCTTTTCCTTCTCGGAGGACTTGCTATCGCCACCGGGATTATTACCTATTCGTGGAAAGTGATGGATACTATTGGAAGCAATATTCTTGAGCTCTCATCAGAAGCAGCCCTGGTGGTCGTTCTGGCCGAGTCGCTGGTCCTTTTTATCTTTTCATCATCGGGTCTGTCGGAATTCTTTGTAAACCATGGCCTACCTCCTATTCCAATGGTCCCGGTCTCGAGTTCACAGGTTATAGTCGGATGCATTATCGGAATAGGTCTTTATAAGGGTGCCAGAAACATCAATTTCAGGGTTCTTGGAGAAATTGGCGCTGCATGGATAATTTCACCCCTTGCTTCAGGATTGCTTACCTTTCTTCTTCTGTTCTTTATGAAGAATATTTTCAACATTGATGTAGGAGGTCCCGCGTCCTCCATATCTTCAGCTAATATAAGCACCGGAATTGCCGGCAGCGGAGCCCAGATATCAGGGATTGTAAGATACCTTTTCCTGGGGATCCTTATTTTCGGAGCAGTGGGAATATGGTATTATTTTTTGCTTGACCACAGGAAAAAATCGGGTCTCAAAAAATCAGAAGAACATTTCTGGATAAACCTTAAGTAAATAATGAAACAATCAATTCCTGAACGGACTTAGAAAAGAGTTGTCCCTGCCATAAGCCATCATTTGACTGAGGTAATCATCGGGATATTTAACTACTACATCCGACATATCTCCATTAACGTCGAATACAGGAATAAGATCAGGATTAACAAATCCGGTATAGGGTGCAAGTTTAAGTCTTTCATAACGCTCCAGTATTTCTGAATGCAGAACAGGATCGATCGCAACACCATACTTTTCAATCAGATTTTTGCCGGCTTCATAGTCCCCCTCCGATTTTATCCTCTGTATCTCCTTCAGCAGAGAACCAAACAGCAATCTGAGGCTCTGGTAATCATTTATCCTTACAAAGCTCTTGCCTTCCCTTCTGAATAATTCGATGACATTCTCCTCATTTCCTTTTTCAAAAGCCCACCTCGAGATTAAAGCCCGGCAACGCATATGAGCCTCTTCAATTGTCTTGCCGGGTTTAATCCTGACCAACTGGCTTATAATTCCATTCCTTATATAGGCATCATACGATGCTTTCCCGGCCTCTTCATCAGGCAGAAGTCCGAGCTCAACGATCTTCTCATCGGTCATGTAATAGAGGGCAAAGAGGTCGGCTCGCGATTCTTCGAGAGCGGATGCATAGTTTCTAAGCGCATTCGGATCGGTATTTTCAGCAAGCTTGCCGCTGGCATGTCCGACGCATTCATGGAGATCAGTATGCAACTCATCGGCCTGAGAACCATACTTTCTGCTTCTTGCCACTTCATCCGGGTCAGCGGCAAACTCCTCCAGGAAACCATTGTTGTGTGAAGTGACATCATGAGCTTCAGCTATATTAGCCAGCCTGACTGATTTTGAGCCTATCTCCTTACGGATCCAGTCAGCATTGGGCAGGTTTATTCCCAGGGGTGAGGCGGGATAGCAATCTCCTCCAAGCATGGCAACATTTATAACCCTGGCGGCAACGCCGGTGACTTTCTCTTTCCGGTACTTCGGATCAATTGGAGAATGATCCTCGAACCATTGGGCATTCTTTGTAATTACTTCAGCCTTCTTTGTGGCTTCTACATCAGTATACTCCACAACAGATTCCCATGTTGCCTTCATACCGAGAGGGTCCTCATAATTCTCAATAAAGCCGTTTATATAATCGATCATGCCGACAGTATTTTTTGCCCAGGAGACATTGTATTCATCCCAAATCTTAAGGTCTCCCGTCCTGTAATACCTTATTAAGATGTCCAAATCCTCTTTCTGTCCCTGCGTTTCTGCAACCTGTGCGGCCTTTTCAAGCCAAAAGATTATCTGATCGATCGCCGGGCCATATTTCCCGCCTGATCTGTACACTTCTTCAGTTACAAGGCCATCGGTTTTTGTTACTTTTGAATTCAATCCCAATGATACCGGCCTGGGATCTTCATTGTCAGTTAAGGCCGAATAATACTTCTCAACCTCCTCCTGACTAACGTTTTCATAGAAATTTGAAGACGAAGCTGCCACAAGGTCGACACCTGCCTTCAACTCAACCTTCTTCGAAAAGAGAGATGGTTCGAACAGGACAGGAACCAGTTTTGAAACAAGTTCTTCACGGCTCTCACCCTTTTCAAGCGGAAGCAAGCCGGAATCTGATTCCAGGATAAGCTCCTTAAAAAAAACCTGTGAAAATCCGGGAAGCATTTTATCGCTGGAATAATGATGATGAATTCCATTGGCAAAAAATATTTTTTTTGCATAAACCAGAAAAGACCTGAATTCACCAGAATTTCTATCACCCGGGTAACTATTGATAATCGCTTCAATGGTTTTTCTTATGATCAGGTTGTATCTGAAATTCTGATCCCACAGTATATCCCGGCCAACAAGCGCAGCCCGGCCGAGAAAGTAAATATATTTTTTCAGGCCAGGCGACATCGATTCAAATCCGGGGAGTTTATATCGCAGTACCCTCATATCGTCAAACTGGTCAACGAAGAAGTTGAAATGATCTTCAGATCTTTCTTCCTGACTGCCCTGATTTATTTTGGTGTTCTTATATTGTTTCATGGGGTTTTGAGTTTATCCCTTAAATATCATTGATTTTAAATGCCATATAAACATTGAGCCCCCTCCGAAAAAGATAATAAATGCAATTGCTACGAAGACACGAAGACGCTAAGTCTCACAAATAGCTTATTATTAATTATTTACCTTGGATCAACTTCGTGCCTTTGCGCCTTCGTGGCAAAAAAAAGACTTTTCGGAGTAGGTTCAACATTAGAATGTAAAAGTATTAAAAGGTGAATAATCTTGGCTATTTTGGTGCCAGTAAAGGGACAATATTATTTAAGATGAATACAGTCATTGAAAATCTCAGAAAAGAACTAATCAGCAAGTCGGATGAAAATATCAGGATCTCCGGTGAAAGATTTTTCAAAGAGGATGTCAGGGTTTATGGAATAAGGTCAGCTGAAGTTGGAAGGATTGGCAGGGAATACTACAATACAATACCCGACAGGAGCAAACAGGGCATTTTTTCATTGTGTCAGGAACTGTGGCAATCGGGAATGATGGAAGAGTCATTTATTGCATGCAACTGGTCATATAATGTCAGGAAGAGCTATGATACGTCCGATTCAGCCATTTTCGAAAGATGGATAGATGATTATGTAAACAACTGGGCATCGTGCGATACTCTGTGCAATCACACCGTTGGAACTTTGGTTGAAATGTACCCTGTACTTTTAGAGGACCTGAAAAGGTGGGCTACCTCAGAAAACCGTTGGCTGAAAAGAGCTTCAGCGGTTTCTCTTATAATTCCTGCAAAAAAGGGCATGTTTCTTCAGGAGATATTTGAAATTGCCGATATTCTGCATTGCGACAGTGACGACATGGTTCAGAAGGGATATGGATGGATGCTCAAGGTAGCCAGTCAAAGCCATCGCGATGAAATCTTCAGTTATGTAATGTCCAAACGGTCCACAATGCCACGTACGGCCCTTAGATATGCAATTGAAAAAATGCCCCCGGATATGAGGAAGAAAGCAATGGAAAGACCCTGACTAATCCCTATTATTATACCTTTGTGCCCTTGATCCAAACCTTCGTGTCCTTTGTGTTAAAAAAAAATACCGATGAACAATAAACTAATTCTGTCGTTACTAATCCTATCAACTTCTGTATTATACGGGCAAACCAGCAAACAGACTGATAATATTATTAAACAGGCAGCTCTCGAAACCGAAAAATACAGGAACATATACCAGGATCTACACCAGAACCCTGAACTCTCGTATATGGAGTTTGAAACTTCAAAAAAGATGGCCAGAGAGCTTAAGGCACTCGGGTTCGAAGTTACTACCGGTTTCGGAGGCAATGGAGTAGTTGGCATTATGAAAAACGGCACTGGCAGGACTGTTATGCTAAGGACCGACATGGACGCACTTCCGGTGAAGGAGAATACGGGTCTACCCTTTTCAAGCACTTCCATAATGAAAAACAGTACCGGCAAGGAATTCCCTGCAATGCATGCCTGCGGCCATGACCTCCATATGTCGGTCTGGCTTGGTACTCTCGAAACACTTGTTTCATTAAAGAGCCAGTGGAAGGGAACCATTATTGCAATAGCCGAGCCTGCTGAAGAGGTTTCGGGCGGTGCAGATTCACTTATAAGAAGGGGGCTGTTCGAAAAGTTCCCCAGGCCTGATGCGATATTGTGCTATCATGTCAGCCCTGAACTTCCCGCCGGGACAATAGGTTATAATCCCGGACCGATATTCGCCGGAGTAAGTTCATGTGATATAACTGTTTACGGAAGAGGCGGCCATGGTGCCATGCCTCATAAAACAATCGATCCTGTGGTTTTATCCTCCAGAATTGTGCTTGACCTTCAAACAATTGTAAGCCGGGAAATAAACCCGGTCAGTCCGGCTGTAGTTACTGTTGCTGCAATTAATGGAGGGTTTAAGAACAATGTAATCCCTGATGAAGTAAAAATGCTGTTAACAATAAGGTTCTTCGACGACGCAGTCTTTGCTCATATTAAGGAGGCGATTGTCAGGATTACCCGAGGTGCAGCTATTGCATCAGGCGTTCCGGAAGACAGGATGCCAAAAGTTGAGTTCAGCAAGGAAGCAACACCGCCTGTGATAAATAATGAGGAACTGGTTTTAAGGGCTGCTGGTTATATGAAAAGCATTCTTGGTAATGATAATGTAATACGCGTTGACCCTGCCATGGTTGCCGAAGATTTCGGATTATATGGAAGAACAACCGAACAGATTCCGATAGCTCTTTTCTGGCTTGGTGGAGTAAACCAAAACAAGTATAACGATTATATCAAAAACGGGACCGTCCTCCCCTATCTTCACAATTCATCATTCGCGCCCGACTTTGAACCGGCATTCGTATGCGGGGTAAAGGCTATGAGCAATGCAATTCTGGGCCTCATAAATGATAATAAGAAATAAACCTTGAAAACCATTAAACGCAGAGAGCGCAGAGAGTCATAACCCGTGGGCGCAAAGTATTTTATTATAGCATAGTAACTTTGCGTTTGCGTTTGATCTGAAGACTTTGCATCATCTGTTTTGAGTTAAAATTCCGGACACGTTTTCCCCGTTCACCAGTTATTTTACTCCCAGCAAATCAAGGACTCCGTTTATGAATGTAAGCGGATGCACGGGGTTACCCGGTACATAGAGGTCAGTATGGTTATTGTCGATGAATGTTCTGTCGAGAGCAGGACTGTCGGAAAATATACCCCCGCTGATGGCATCAGTGCCTGCGAGAATAATTATTTTAGGGGTCGGTATAGCATCATAAGTTATCTGCAAAGCTGCGGCCATATTCTTTGATATGGGTCCTGTTATTACAATTCCATCGGCATGACGGGGTGAAGCAACGAATTCTATACCATATCGTCCCATATCGAAGTTGACATTTCCGCAGGCGTTCAACTCAAGCTCACAGCTGTTGTCGCCAGCGGCGGAGACCTGCCTCAACTTCAGCGAACCGCTGAAAATTTTCCGGATTTCCTTTCTGATAGTATCCTGATCGAGGGTTATGGGTTTACTTATGCCTTCAGTAATTATTAATCGTTCACGGATATTTGTGGTTAGCCGGTAGTCTGTAGTAAATTTTATTTTACCGGGAAACAATCTTGCACACTCACCGCAAAAAACGCATTTGCCAAGATCGATCCTGACAGGGTCTGTCAATATCGCACCGGTCGGACAACTGTCCTCAAGGGCGTTTTCGTCGCACTTTTCGACGCTTATTTCAGGCCTGCCCCTGAAAATTCCTGGCGCTTTTGCTTTCCTCAGGTCGGGGATGAACTGTTTTCCCTGATGACGCAGAATCTTCAATGTATTAATCATGCTTTTTAATTATCAGTTTACGGGTTTACAGGTTTACGGGTTTACGGGTTTACAGGTTTACAGGTTTACGGGTTTACGGGTTTACGGGTTTACGGGTTTTGAGTTTACCGATTGACTTTTGACTTTTGTCTTTTGTCTTTTGTCTTTTGTCTTTTGTCTTTTGTCTTTTGTCTTTTCTACAGATCATGCCCGCAATACGACAGGTCGAAGCTTTTGTTGCTGACCGGGAAATCAGAGATCTCATTATTTCTCACTCCCAGTGCAAGTGCAAGCCAGTTATGGAATGAAGGATCCTTGATTTTATATATTAACAGTTCTCCTTTTTCATCCGTAATGGCTGCATGGCAAATCTCACCACGCCATCCCTCGGTAATGGAGAGTGAAAACATGCCTGGACGCAATGTTATGGTTTGGTCCTTTGATACTTCATCCAGTGTTAGTAAACCGAGCATTTTCCTTATTAAGGCTATCGACTGCATCACTTCTTCCCTTCTAATGCGAACCCTCGAATAAACATCGCCATGATGCTTAATGATGGGCTCATGATCAAGTTCGTTGTATATTCCATATGGATGCGACACTCTTATGTCGCGTTCAAGTGCATTCATTCTGGCTGACATCCCCACGGTACCTATAGATGCGAGCTGCTCAAATGAGAGCATTCCGGTTCTCTCGAAGCGGGAAAGGATACTTGGCAATTTGGAGATCTCCAAGCCCATCTCAGAAAAATCGGGTTCGAAGGCATCGAGTATTTCATTAAGTCTCTTTACAAGATCCGGAGTCAAAGGATAAGGATTGTAACCGGCACGAATCAGTCCTTTTGCCAGGCGATTGCCACACCATTCCTGGAAAAAATTTATTATTGGAGTCCGTAGCCGGCCGAATACCGAGCTTCCAAGCTGGTACGCAACGTCGGTGCAAATAGCGCTCAGGTCACCGGTATGAATAGCAATACGCTCAAGCTCCTGTGCAATTGTCCTTGCAATCAAAACCTCCCTTACTGCCTCTATCCTGCCAAGGCTCTCGACTAAATATGCGAAAGCCGTTGTATGGCCAACGACGCTGTCTCCTGCAATTGATTCTGCCAGAATGGTTCGCTGCAGAAGCTTTGTCTTGTCAAGGAAAAGTTGTTCAACCCCCCTGTGCTGGTAACCAAGCTGAATCTCAAGATGAAGAATCTGTTCACCGTTGCAGATAAATCTGAAGTGTCCCGGCTCTATAATACCCGCATGAACTGGTCCTACGCCAACCTCATGCAGCTCTTCGCCCTCGATGTCGAAGAATGGGTAATCAGCCATTTTAGCTGATTTATTAAACCCATTTTCAGGGTACCTTACAGGTTTCAGCCAGGGGTGATTAGTATAGCCCAAACCAAAATTCTCATGAATTTCCCGTTCGAACTTTTCAAAAACGAGATTGCTTGCTGAAAAAGAGACAAGGGTTGCGTTAATCTTCACTATTGATGACGAAACAAGAATTATG
>CAIMVD010000005.1 GCA_903844815.1 uncultured Bacteroidota bacterium
CATCACGGCAGTCACCGGAGCAACCTCCTACACATGGACACTGGCAACAGGGTGGACAGGCACATCAACTACCAACTCGATAACGGTAACTACCGGAGCAACAAGCGGTAATGTATCGGTCACGGCAACTAATGCCTGCGGTACAAGTTCGGCAGGTTCACTTGCTGTTACGGTATCATCATCGGTACCCGCTCAACCGGGAACAATAACAGGTAGCACCGCAGTTTGCCAGGGCTCATCACAGACCTACAGCATTGCGGCAGTAACCGGAGCTTCATCATACATATGGACACTTCCCTCGGGCTGGGCAGGAACATCGACAACAACTTCCATAACGGCAACATCCGGTTCGGGAACAGGCAACATATCTGTTAATGCAAATAATGTCTGCGGGCTAAGCCAGGCAAGGATATTAGCTGTAACAGCAAATCTAAAACCTGCAACTCCAGTTATAAATCAAAACGTTAATGAATTGATATCTGATGCACTTCTGGGTAATCAGTGGTATAGCAGTCTGGGGTCTCTTGTCGGTGCAACAGGTCAAACATATAAGCCCCTTGAGAGCGGGAACTATTATGTAATTGTGGCATTAAACGGATGTTCTTCTGACCCTTCAAATGTCATTTCCTTCATTCCTACCGGCATGGATAAACAAAATGAATTTAAAAGTTTGAAAATTTATCCAAATCCTGTTGGGGATGAACTTACGATAGAATACCCCGGAAACAATAAGGATATAGACTTCAGTATCCTTAATTCTTCAGGCCAGACAGTATTTAAAGGAAAAGTTGCTGAAAAAGCTTCTGTCAATACATCCGGTCTGTCATCAGGTGTGTACATGATAAGATTCAGTTCAGGAGTCAGATCTGAACTCAGGAAAGTTGTCAGAAGGTAAGTAGTTTGTTATTTTAAGATGCCGGATCAGGAAATTTGATCCGGCATTTTAATTACATCTTAAAAAATGGATTTTTAACATAAATCAGGTCGGGGATTGTATGTTTTTTTTAAGCGCCATTCCCAGCCCTATTTCAGGATTTATGAAAAGGTGGTTGATTTTTTCTTCATACAGAGGCACATTTGATTTCTTTCTCAAAAATTTCCGCTTTCTTTAAGTGACCAAAAAACCAGGTATGCCTTTTACCATTACTATCACCCGTTTCAACCTGAGATTGCTTCTCAGCCTCTTATTTCTATTTGTAACATTTGTTACATTTTCCCAGGAAATACCTGCCGGCCCCGACAGAAAACTTAAGGCTACAGCATCGTTCAGCCTCAACAGCAACGGTATTTCGTCGATACCTTCATTCTCGCTCGGCAAACCCGCCATCGTGGCTTCGGCATCCCTGATTAAAAACCGCTTCAGCTACGACCCCACCCTGGCCTATGGCCTCGACCTGCGACCCTGGTACATCGACAACTGGCTGCATTATAAGATAATAACCAAGCCTTCCTTCGAACTCAGGGGGGGCTTTAACGTAAGCTCATTTTTTACAAAACATCTTACTGAAACAGAACCACTTCTGACAGGTGAGAGATATTATGCATTTTCTCTTGACGGAACCTACAAGTTAAATCCTAATACCTTGGTGTCGCTGGCATACTGGAACGACAGGGGTCAGGAGAGCATATCCATCAAAGGCCACTTTATTGACCTTACCGCGGAACGGACCGACATCAGGTTGGGCAATAAGTTGCTGATGGCCGTAAACGTTCAGCTTTTCTATATTAACTATGACGGAAATAATGACGGTCTGTTCGTTTCGCCGAAGATTTCTACCTATGTAAGGGATGTTCCTTTGTCACTCTTTTTCCAGGCTACCCAGTCAATACAGAGCAATATAGAACCCTGGCCGGGATTCAGATGGAATTTAGGGATTTCCTATTCGCTTTGATGTTCTAAAATTTTATTCTGTTTTTTGATTGAAATCCTGTTCTTCCATTCGGAGAACGTAAGCCCGGTTTGGACCATAATTGCCCTTTTCATAGAATTTGCTGAGCCGAATCCGCATCTCTCAGCCAATATCTGAATTGTAAGGCCGGGGTTTTCTTCTATTATCCTTTTCAGTTCCCTGATGCGGAAACTATTAACATAAGAGCTGAAATTATTATTGAAATTCTGGTTGATTACTGATGAGACGTAGGTCCTGTTTGTCCCGACAAGTTTCACTACATCCATAATGTTCAGATCATTTTTCAGGTATATTTTATTGGTCTCGAATTCCTCAAATATCCTGCTCATCAATTGTTCACGGATATTCTGTGGCATCTCATCCGGCTGGTTATTCACATCCGGGGCGGCAGCTGTTTCGTATGCAGGATTAATGGGAAGTTGTTTTATTCCCAGTTCTCCAATAATAAAGAGCGATATGGTGAAAACTGACCAGCCAATGCAAATAATGAAATCCTGAGAGAAAAGAAAATACCTGCCCAACGCGATTAGCACGAAGGAAGCAATACTCGCGACAATAAGAGAGAAATTCAACATTTTTGCGTTCTCGTTTTTCTTATCCGGGATGTTGGAATAGTACTGCTCAGCCTTATCTCCATATTTCCGGATGAGAATATAATTACCTGTTACAGTAATTATTAGCTGAAGAAGCATGGTTATTAGCATGACTGTCCTTATTATTTCAAGATAATCAGGATATGGAGACACAGAACGGTCTGCCTTATTAAAAAGCCATGTCGTGTACTGGCTGAAAGGAGTAATAACAACGGCAACAAAGTAAACAAGTGTTATTATAGTTGAAACGATGAGGTACTTAGAGTGTTTGTTAAAAGAAAACTTTTCATCTACAGTCAATAGCCGGAAGTAAATATGGTAAACAGGGAAAACTGAGAGCCCGATAAACTGAAGAGGAATATCAAAATAGGGATAAATATTGCGATAAGGAGCAAAATATAAAAAATGGGAAAAAAAGATAAAACCTGTTAGAAGCATAAATTTAGACAGGAACAATCGGGGAGTACCGAATTTCCTTTTGTCTCCTGCAAGAGCAGCAAACCAGAAAAGCGAAACGAACACTGGAGACAATAAGAAAAGTTCTTTTATCATGACAAATAATCACCCGGGTTTTTTGGTCTGCTAAGTATACAATCTATCATTTCGACACAAAAATATAACTATAAACGGTCATTATTTACGATCTGGGCGGTTTTTTACGATTTGGACAGTTAAAATTTTACAAAATTGGCTCTTAAATGTACGATTTGGGCGGTTTATAGTTTTCGTTAGCAGTAGTTTTATGCCGGGGAGAGAACTAAACCGAATTCAGGTGTGAAAAGCATTTCAGTTTGGGAAAGAAGGAAAACCTATGGGATATACTTTTAACTTATAACTTATACATGTAAAATGAAAGCAAGAAAAGCATTATTAGTTTTGCTTGCCTCTGCGTTTTTATTAAACCTAAATGCGCAAGAAGGAGGCAATCAGGCACAAATCGTCAGCAAACAGGGTGAGTCATCTGCATCAGATTCACCAAAGGGATCATTTTTCATAATTCCATTTTATGGATTCACGATGTTTCAGGACCTGAGACTGACATCCCACACAAATAATTACAAATTATGGGAAGGGGAATCTACCAGCCAGTTTTCCATGGATGAAATTGATGATTACAATAACGACTTTGATACCCGGTATATGAACAGTATGACCGGATTAACAATTGGTTACCAGGTGCTTGATGGTTTGGGGATAGGCCTTCATGCCGGGGTGAATCACTTCAAATTTGAAACCTGGATCTCGGACGAAAACAGCCAGATTCTCAAAGAGGATTATCCTGCCCTGACACTGGGACTTAGTGTTGATTATCAAAAGAAGCTGAATGATCGTCTTACAGCTATGGCAATCTTATCGTATAACTATTGTATTACAAGTTCTGTTGTTGCTGAAACCAACTCAGGAGAGAGTGTAGTATCATCGAAAGTGGCTGCAATGTACGGAGAGATTAATCTGGCACTCGGATACAGGTTGGGCAGATTCATGCCCTATGGAGGAGCCGGGTTTTCAAGTCAGATAGTTCACTCGGTTGTTAAGGAACAAATCCCTACGACAGACGGCAACGGAAATCCATTTAATAATTTAACCGACTTCAATACCTCGTTCCGCGGGGAAGCAATTTATGGATTTGCAGGAGTAAATTATCAGATAAATAAGAAAGCAGCAATCTATTTGCATGGTTCTCTGCCTAATCCGGGAAGAGTAATTGCAGGATTAAGATTAATCATATAATAAAGAAAACCTATGAAAAAAATATACGCTTTAATAATTATGACCGGATTACTCATTATTCCGGTTCAATCGTACGCAAGCTGGAAAACAACCTTAGGATATTTCAAATATCAGAAAGATATTGAGGCTGATGTTTCCAATAGCTCCTATAGTATGGCGACGGTTTCGTATAACAATAAGCTTTATAGTTTTATCAACTATCAAACAAACTCAGAAAAAAAAGTAATAGTAAGGACGCTTACAAATAATTCATCGCCAGACGAAAGGACTCTCGACTGGTCAGTAGACAAGGATGATTCACAGGCAAACCTGGACAATCTGTATGGATCTGCATGGCAGCCTGCCCCTGTGGTATTTAATAATATGCTATACCTGTTCGTTGAAAAGTCAAAAGCGAAAATTGTTTACTCATACATGGAAAATATCGAAACGGGTAAATGGTCTGCCCTGGTTGATGGTCCGACAGGCTGTGATGCTGAATGTATGGCGGCAGTTACGATTGGAGACAAACTTGTCCTTTTAGCCCGCAGTACAACAACAAAAAAAATAGCCATTTATTGGACCAGGGATCTGATAAAATGGGATTTTATTGACACAGATATTGCAGTGGATACCTATGGCAGTTCTGACTGGTCTTACGATCCTACTTACCATATCTCGGCACTTTCAAAGACATATACTGAAAATGGCAAAGTGAAATCGAAACTTCAAATGGCATATATTAAGGGTGACAGGGATGTAAGGTTTGCAGAATTTTCTTTTGATGCAAGTGAGAAGATGGTTAAGATTCAGGATGTTTTACTCGCTAATGATCATGATTATTCATCTGTAGTTCTTCTGGCCGGAACTATTGAAAGCGATCCTTTAAGCACGGGTTTGTGTACCCAGGCTTACCTTAAAAAAGCTACCCTTGAAGACGGATATCAGCGACACAGGCTTATCAGGTGGGAGCTTAAGGAGGGAAGTTCAACCTGGACTAATCCGGAAACAAATCTTGTGCCTCAGAATTACCTTTGGGCCGACAAGCAGGTTCCTTTAAGCGGCACGATCTATTCAGTTCTTTCACCTGATAATGTAACAATACGTCAGTATCAGGTTCTCATATACAGGGGTTATGATGACTGGGACCATCCATTGAACTGCGCCTATGCTGAAACAGATAACATGAAATTTACCGGCGACACCAGTCAGGTTATGGATAATCCGGCATTTAACCATTATATAGGGTATTTTGAAGGGCTTCCTCCCTTTCATGTGAATGATGAAACAAGAAAAGATCCATTATATACTACGGATTTATTACATATTTCTGAGATTGAGTACGTCAACACTGTTACCTCCACGCATGAAACTGCATCGACATGGGATGTAGGGCTTAAGTATTCATGCGGTTTCGCGGGTTTTAAAACAGAAACAAGTTATTCGTTTTCCCAAAAATCTTCGGCTAAGACAGAAGTTGAAGTTTCCCAGTCCAAGAAGTTTTTTCCTGAAGAATCGGAAGAGCCGGAAGGAATAAAATATGCTAAAGGATTCTATATTGTTCTTAAACCGTATGTTCACCGGGCGAAATACGGAGTATATGCAAAGGGTATATTTCTATACAATACTTATTATTTCTATCTGAGTGACCCAATATTAACAACGGAATATGCCGATCTTAAGGATGGCCTTGATCCTGCTGATCCGAAAACCTATATGCACAGGAACAAAGGCGGAGACAGGGATTTAAGCAATTACGATGCTTTTGGTTCAACATCATTATCATATGTTTATAAAGTCGGAATAGGACAGGAAGGCGGAAGCGAAATTAAATATAGCGAAGAAGAATCTAAAGCAAATGTAAATAAACTGAAAATGAAACTTGGTGCCGGGTTTGGGGAGATATTTGAAATTGAAGCGGAAGGCGGGTTTGAATATGAAATGAAAACTTCAACAAAGAACGAGGATAAGATTTACTTCGACTTAAGACCGAATGCCCCCAAAGCCGACAGTGATATTGCCATACTTGATTACAAGTGTTATTGGATAAGGCCAACCGACAAGAAAAAAACCTGGTGGTTCCACGAAGGTCAGGATACAACACAGAGCACCTGGTGCGTTACATATGATGTTATTACTGTAAGTTATGAAAATGGTTTTGCAGAACCAGTGGCAGGATCAACTATGAATCCAAAAACCAGTGGTGTTAAAATTGCAAAAATCAATACAGAAGAAGACTCAAAGTTAAACAGCATAAGATTCTCTTTGTCACAGAACTACCCTAATCCTTTCTCCTCGGCAACAAGGATAAAATACCAGGTAGGTGATAATGTATCAGCCACTGATCAGACAGGGATCTCCAGCCCTGTCAGGCTTACAGTTTATGATATTAGCGGTAAAGCTGTTGCAACCCTGGTTGATGAAGTGCAGGATCCGGGCAGCTATGAAATTTCCTGGGATGCTTCGCAAATGCCGCGAGGCCTGTACTTTTACAGTCTTCAGAGCAGAGATTTTAAGGATGTCAAAAAACTTATTCTGATGAAATAGCATTAAAGAAACTGTCACCTTTTTTTCAGGCTGAGATCAATTCAGCATATTTACCTTATGAAGTTTCACCGCCCGGTTCCGCCCGGGCGGTTTTTTAATTTTAATGATTATTAAGTGTCATATTTTACGAATAGAATTAAAAAATATTCGAATCGGGCGTTTCATGTTATTTCTTTTCTGTAATTTTAGGATGGGGAAAGAACTAATCCGAATTCAGGTGTGAAAAGCATTTCAAATTGGGAAGGTAGGTAAACCTGTGGGATATACTTATAACTTATTACTTATACACATAAAATGAAAGCAAGAAAAAAACTGTTAGTTTTGCTTGCCTCTGCGTTTATATTAAACCTAAATGCGCAAGAAGGAGGCAATCAGGCAGAAATCGTCAGCACCCAGGCGGGTCTGAATGTTACAAACGGGGAGAAAGGAACTTTCTTTATATCTCCTTATTATGAGCTTACCCGGTTTAAAGGGCTTAAACTAAAGGAATTAACCGGGAATATTACTTTCCCGGAAGGGAGTTCCAGTTTAAACTCCGACCAGAGCGATATTGATGATTATAACAGTCAGTACCGAAGCGAATATCAGTCGGGAAACACGGGAATAAGGTTTGGCTACCAGGTACTTAACGGGTTAGGATTAAGTGTAAACACGGGAATTACCCACTTTGGTTTTAAAAGTTTTGTAAACAGGGAGAACGAGAATGCCAGGTCTTTTGCATCTGACTATCCGGCAATGACTTTTGGCGTTTCAGTGGATTATCTCAAGGTTTTTTATAAAAAACTGACAGCAGTTGCCCTTCTTTCCTATAACTATTGCCTGACCGGTAAATCGGAAACGTATTTCAACAGTTCTGAAAAGGAGACTATTCTGTCTTCATCGCTGCATTCAAGGTACTGGCAGTTTAACCTGGCAATTGCCTATCCGCTCGGTAAGTTCCTTCCCTTTGCCGGAGCCGGTTTCACGCAGCAGTTTGTTAAATCAAAAAGTACAGCTGGAATTGATTATACCAATGACGAAGGACTCGTCGAATATTCAGAGCTCGAGCTTAATCCGCTCTATTCAGGTGGAGCATTTTATGGCTTTGCGGGCCTCGAATACCGGCTTAACAAAGGCGCTTCTGTGTATATCAGGAGCAGTTTCCCTGATCCCCTTCGTGCCAATATAGGATTCAGAATAGCTCTATAATTACTATCATAATTAGATATATACAATTGAAAAGAAAACTGAAATGAAAAAAGTAAAGCAGATAATACTTACAGCATCCCTGTTTTTTGTGTCCCTGTCATCATATTCATACAATAGTCCGAAAGGATGGTGGAGATGCGATAAAGATATTGAATATGATATGTCGGGTTATTCGGCATATGCGGCAACTGTATTTTATAATGACCGGCTTTTTAATTTTATAAATTATAATGACCAGGTTGGTAATTCTTATATAATAGTCAGGAATATTACAAACGATCTTACCACTAGCAATGTATTTGACAATAATTTTAAAAGAAACCAACGAGAAGACTATACACCCTTCAAAAACCACAATATCGCAGATCAGAATGAGCAAAAATTCCAGCCGGCTCCTGTGGTATACAAAGGAAATCTGTACCTTTTCTTTTACGATCATGACCGACAATTAAGCTACTCAGCATATAATCCTGCCATCGATGATCTGACCAATAACAACTCACAGCCATGGGGAAACAAGGTGAAAGTAGATATATCAGTAAAGGCCAATGGGATGGCTGCTTCGGAAGTTGATGGAAAACTCGTTATTATCTGCAAGGATGATGATGAAAACGTTGTCTATTTATTGTGGACCGAGGATCTTATCCATTGGGAAAAACAGAAGCTCGATTGGGACAATGCAGGCGATTCGGATGACACCTTTGCTTCATTTTCAGCAATTACAATCGCCAAACGTGTTTTAATCAACGGCACATACCAGAGACAGGAATTAATGATGATAGGATATATCGAGACCAGTACTCATCATGCCGAAGCCAAAACATATGTATATAACGAAAACAGCAAGAATTTTTCGTTGGAAAATTCCTGGGAAATAAGTAGTTCCAATTCATACCAAAGTGTTGCTCTTTGTGAAGGAACAGTTTACGGAGATGATTCAAGTACCGGGAATTGTGTTCAGGCGTTTTTAAAAAAAGAAAAAGATGACGATTTATTGGCTCGTCGCAGAATACTACGATGTCAATTAAAAGACCTTGGTACGGGTTGGACAATGCCGGAAGATAACATTGTAGATAAGAATTACAACTGGGCCGACAAGAACGGACTAAATCTGACGGTAGCTAATTATGGTAAGCCGGAATACAATATAGATGGTATAACAACCAATAAAAATATTGTAAGGATAATGTGTCTGGTTTATCGTGGTTACGACTTAGTAGACCATCCTCTCAATATAGCATTTGCAAAAACAGACAGGTATGTTTATTTGGATAGTAAATCGGCCTATATTGATTCTCCTCAAAATACCCATTATATTGGATATATTGAAGGTCCCCCACCGTTTGTACTCAACCGGCAGACAATAGCAGAGCCTTATTTCTTTAATTCCAGCGCAATAAGCATTTCCTCAGCAGATTTTGGGGCATATAGTAGGGATACTCAAAGTACCGAATACAAATTTACAGCGGGCATTGAAGTAGAGGGACAATATGGATGGTTTAAGGGTGAACTCACTGCATTATATCAGGGCATGTATGAAACAACAACAGAATTCGAAGTAACTGCGAAGATCGGCCTGGAGGCTTCGGCTGAGAAAGAAGGTCTGTACCTTGTTACGCATCCATTGGTAACAAGAGAACACTATAAAGTTGTAGACTGGAAATCAACAATAGTCGATTCATCATATTATTTTCATATCACGAAAGTTGACCTTGGTACTATCAAGGCAGAACTTAAAGGCGGTTTGGTTCCATCTGATCCTGAAACATATTTTTCCCGCGGAAAGGATTTCAGCAGTTTTCCGGGATTCGCTTCAGAATCATTTGTTCCTGTTACATGGAGGAGCTCTAGTCCGATGACTGTAAACATGGCCAGCAAAGAAGAATCCAAAAATGAGAAGGGGTGTAAAATAGACCTGGGATTCGGAGCTGAAGAAGAATGGGGTAAAAATAAATTGTATGTAGGGTTTAAGGGTTCATTTGATTTTAAGTCAACAGTCACCGCGGCAAGCGGAATTGAAATAGGAATTGCCTCTCACTTAAATGAGCCGGATACGAGCAGTACTAATGTTACTGATTTGCTTTATACGGTGTATTGGATAACACCCAGTAGTGATAATGCTAAAAACTGGTGGATGCCTGAAGGAGTCACTGGCCAGTCGCCCTGGTGTTTAACTTATGAAGTTAACTATGTTAAATATAAAGGCGGGAAAATTATAGGATCTCCTGAAGGCATTGCAGAAGACTTACAATCATCCTTGAACAGTAACCGGGAGATTAAAGGTTCATCATATTCTCAGACGGAATCACCGGTTATGAAATCAATTCTTTATCAAAACTACCCTAATCCCTTCTCGTCGTCAACAAGGATAAAATACCAGGTAGGGGATAATGTGTCAGCCACTGATCGGACAGGGATCTCCAGCTCTGTCAGGCTTACAGTTTATGATATTAACGGGAAAGCTGTTGCAACCCTGGTTGATGAAGTGCAGGAGCCGGGCAGCTATGAAATTGACTGGGATGCTTCGCAAATGCCGCGAGGCCTGTACTTTTACAGTCTTCAGAGCAGAGACTTTAAGGATGTCAAAAAACTTATTCTGATGAAATAGCATGAAGGAAACTGAGACCTTTTTTTCAGGCTTAGATCAATACAGCATATTTACGTTATGAAGTTTCACCGCCCGGTTCCGACCGGGCGGTTTTTTATTTTTTACGAATTGGGTTAAAAAATTTACGAATTGGGTGGTTCCGGGCATTAGAATACAGTAATTTTATACCGGGGAGAAAATTAATATAAAATCAGGAGTGTGTAGGATTTCACTCCGGGGAATATTAATCTAATTGTGCAGGCACATTTAAGCAACAAACTCATTTTAACGACTAACTTATTCAACATGAGAAAAAATAAATCTTTACAAACATTCGGATTGTTATCGGCTTTTATACTATCTGTCATTTTCAATACAGGTTGCGAAAAGAGTCATACTGCGGATGTCACCGATTACGCGAAACATGAACACTGGCTCTCACTACCTGATAATCCTGCGAAAGCTGTGGATATTTTTTACCTGTATCCTACTGCCTGGGACCCGGATAGCGTAACAAATCCACTCTATTGTGAAATAGATAACCCCAGCATGATTGAAGGTTCCGCTTATGCCTTCAGCAAACAGGCAACTGCCTTCGAAACAGCAGGAAATATTTACGCACCCTATTACCGGCAATCCAATGCCTACCGGACCCTTATTTTGCCAGAAGACCAGAGGTGGGACGTTCTCGGGCAGGTTCCTGCCGTAGATGCTTCTGCGGCATTTGATTACTACATCAATCATTACAATAACGGGCGCCCGTTCATCCTTGCCGGTCATTCGCAGGGAGCCAATGTTTTATTGTTTTTGTTGTCAGAATACATGGTCAGCCATCCGGAAGTTTACTCACGAATGATAGCAGCCTATGTTATCGGTTATCCTGTTACGGCTGATTTCCTGGCTGCCAATAAGCATTTGAAATTTGCCGGAGGACCTGATGATACAGGCGTGATCATCTCCTACAACACGCAGTCGCCCAAAGTAGCTAAGGGGACAAACTTCGTGGTGGGAAACAATATTGGACTGGTGATAAATCCTATTAACTGGAAAAGGGACGAAACGTTAGCTCCTGCATCAGAAAGCCTGGGTTCCGACTGGGTTGACGCCAACAATAGTTTTGTAAAGGTTCTGAATTTAGCTGACGCACGTATTGATTTAACGCAAGGAGTTTTGATTTGCAGCAGCGTGAACGACAGTGCCATGTATAAAATTTCCGGTGGTATGGGATTAGGCATTTACCATAGCTTTGATATCCCGTTTTACTATTATAACCTGCGGCAAAATGCTGAAAACAGGGCCAATAAGTTCTTAGGGCTTTAATTAATCAACGGTGACGAAAACCCCAGGTTTTTCAATCCTGTTTTCACTTCAGGGCAACTCATAAATAATTTCCAGGGCAGGCCGCTGCGATAGTTTTCGATCATCACAGCCGCCGGCCCCTGGTCAATTGCAAGGTAACGTTTTGGAAACCAGTCGGCCTGTTCGCTGAAGGCATCATAGAAACCATATTTTCCCAAAATCCTGTCGCCCAGGTTGTAATAAAAATCCTTTAATGCCTTCATCGATTGTTCGGGAGTATAGGGAAATGAAGAAAGGGCAGCTGTTGGTGAAATTACACCCAGATCACTTTCGTTACCAGGGGAGTGGGCGGAATATCCGTTAATCGAATAACTTGCAGTCAATCCCCACCTTGAGGAGGAATAGCCCTTGAATTTTTTGGAGTTTTCCTCACACCATCTGTGGTTAATAAGTGTTTGGTTTACATTTAAATTCCAGTAGTCGGCATATTTGTCTGAAAGACCTCTGGGATCGAGACCAAGATATGAATAGTGCGCCCAGAAAAGGGGACCACCGTATGTTTCTGCGTAATTATGTTTTAAAATAAGGGGAAAACCATAGGTGACCTGTTGTGATTTTATGGCGCCATCACGTGCCCAGCCTTTGTGATAGACTTCAGGATCAATTGGATAAGTGGGCGATGAGGCAGCGAGGACATAGAGGATGAGGCATTCGTTATAACCCTGTACCGCGAAATTCATATCCCATCCAAAGTCGGGGGACCAATGCCAGTATAATACCTTCTGCCCGCCCCGCGTAAAAAAGTTCCATTCTACCCCTTTCCAAAGGATGTCAATGTCTGCCGCCAGTTTCTGTTCTGAATCATTTCCTTCAATGAAATACTGCCTGACAGTAAGTAATCCCTGAACAAGATAAGCTGTTTCAACCAGGTCGGCTCCATTGTCCTTCGGACTGAAAGGTTTAACCCTACCGGTTTCGCCATTCAGCCAGTGTGGCCAGGCGCCATGAAACCTGTCGGCCTTTCCGAGAAAATCAACTACATGGCGTAATCTTAAATAGCCTTCTTCCCTTGAAACAAAACCTCTTTCAATGCCCGCAATTATGGCCATTAGTCCAAACCCTGAACCTCCTGTGGTGACAACGTTAAAATCATTCTCCGGATAATCGCCGTCAATATGAATTCTTTCACGGGCCATACCGGAAACCGGTTCTGCTCCATCCCAGAAGTATTGGAAGGTTTTATATTCAATCAGGGTGAGAAGCGAATCATCAGAGATTGCCGGTCGCGAAATTCCGGCTTCATCCATGTTTTTTGTATTATTCTGGCAGAATGATAACACAAGGAATATCGGGAGAGAGATCAATACAATTACCTTTCGATTCATAATAAAAACATTGTATTAGTTTAATCTGAGTATGAAATTAAAACTTATTTGTAAATAATGAAAGAACTCCTTGACAAGATAAAGGCTATTTTTCCTTTTTTATCTTTTACCTTGAGAATTGTTGTTATTTTAGTAACGCTGATCCAACATGGTCAGGTCAAAAAAATCACGGGATATAAAGATAATTGATGATAATTGAAGAGACCTACAATCTGCTGGTAAACAGATATGGAACTGATTTTAAAGAACTTCTTTTAACTGATGTCAGGGTTGGTTTGCACCTTACCGGCGTTCGTTTATCGGATAATAGTTTCGGAACTTCAGCCACCTTAACTTTTGAGGGCCCGTTCTGCTCAAAAGCCGATCGTGATTTCGGTGCCTTTACCCCACTTAATATAAGGGGGAAAAAAGTGGAGGAACTGTTTCGTGAAAAAAAGGATTCAGCGTTATTATCGACCCTGCGAAGTGCAGTTCTGAATGCTTTCTCTTCAAAACTGATCAATTCAGCCAACTACACGATCATTGAAGACTGTGATCCTGTTCAGCTGCTTGAATTCGATTCACCAAAAACAGTGACCATAGTAGGCGCCTTTCATTCATATATAAGGAGGATTGAGGCAACCGGCAATAAACTTCATGTACTTGAGCTCTCTGAAAATGCAATGAGCGAGGAACACCGGAAATACTTTGTCCCTGCTGAAGAATATAAAACCGTCATCCCTGTTTCGGACATTATAATCATAACCGGCCAGACTCTCGTCAACAGTACCATAGATGATCTGCTTTCAGTGGTGCCCGATAATGCCCAGGTTGTCGTATCAGGCCCTACTGTCAGCATTATTCCGGATGTTTTATTTGAGAGAGGAGTGACAATTATCGGGGCAATGAGAATTACAAACCCGGAAGTTATGTTTGATGTTATAAGCCAGGGAGGTACAGGGTATCACCTTTTTGAGTATTGTGCACGGAAAATCAGCATTCTGAAATGATAGACAGACTTAGCGAAAAATGGATAAAGGCCTCAATAGCCGGGACAATCTGGGCGGCATCGGAGATCGTTCTTGGAAGCTTCCTGCATAACCTGAGGATCCCCTTCAGCGGGAATATTCTTACGGCAATCGGTATTATTATTCTGATATCGCTGAGTTATCTCTGGACTGAAAAGGGCCTTTTCTGGAGGGCGGGACTCATATGTGCAGTGCTTAAGACAATGTCGCCAAGTGCGGTTATCTTCGGTCCGATGCTGGCCATTTTCACCGAATCTCTCCTGCTTGAATTTTTTGTGAGGCTTCTTGGAAGGACAATGGCAGGCTATGTTGCTGGCGCCATTTTTGCCATGTCGTGGAATCTCTTCCAGAAGATTGCGAACTATATTATTTTTTATGGATCGGACATTGTTGACGTCTACACGAATCTCCTGAAGCTTGCACAGAAGCAGCTTGACATAAAGACTGACATTGTATGGCTTCCGATAATTCTTCTTCTGATCGTGTATTCATTATTCGGAATGCTGGCTGCCACAATAGGCATTAGGACTGGTAAAAAACTTCTTAAACAACCAGCAAATTCAAGTCATGCTGATCCTTCCGGACCGGTAGACGGCGGCAAACAAAAACAGGGTCAGAGTTTCAATTATTCAGTCTGGTGGCTTGCCATCAATATACTTATAATTCTTTTCTCCCTGATGTTGCTTAACAAGACCTCCTTTATTGTCTGGAGTACTTCAATAGCAGCCTTTGTCGCGATCTGGTCATTAAGATACAAAAGGGCTTTGCGTCAGCTTGCCAAGCCAAAATTCTGGCTGTTTTTCGTTTTTATAACGCTTATTACTGCCATTGTTTTTGCCAAGGCCAGTCCGGGTGAAAGCATGTTTATGGCCGGATTGATGACCGGTATTCAGATGAACTTCAGGGCAGTCGTCATTCTGGTCGGGTTTTCGACACTGGGAACTGAACTATATAATCCGGTAATAAGGCAATTCTTTCTGAAAACCTCGTTTAAAAACCTTCCCCTTGCTCTTGAGCTTTCTGCAGAAAGCCTGCCATCGTTTATTGCTTCAGTCCCCGATTTTAAGAGTCTCATCAGAAACCCGGTATCGGTCTTTTATGAAGTTATTTCACAAGCCGACAGGCGGCTGGCTGAGATTAAAAATAGTGTCATCCCGAACAAAAGGGTATTTATTTTAACAGGAACGGCCAGCGAAGGCAAGACTACCTGTGCCAGGAAACTGGCGGAGCTGGTCCGAAAAAATGGCATCCCGGTTGGGGGTATTCTGTCCGACAAGATCAGAAGCGATTCCCGCGTAACTGGATACAACCTGGTTGATATTGAAACGGGAGAGTCAGAAGTTTTTCTCAGTGAGGATGAAGAATGCGGAACTGAAAAGATAGGAAGGTTCACTATATGCCCCGATGGATTGGCGATGGGCATCAATATTTTAAATTCCCTCATAGCAGGAGAGGGGAAACTTGTCATTATTGACGAAGTGGGGCGGCTCGAACTGAACAACAGGGGCTGGTCTGATTCCGCAGGCAAGCTTTTGCAACTTTCATCCAACAATGTTCTTATGACGGTTCGCGACACTTTTTTAGGTGATGTAATAAAAAAATGGGATCTTAATGAAGCAGTAATACTAAAAGTATCTGAATGCGATCACGAGCATACCGCTAATTCTGTTCTTGAATATATTAAGTCGGGCAGATAACCTGCCTTATAAATTTTCCGTAATTTTGCAGTTGGTGGGAACGAATCACCGGAAGGATGATGACTAAACCGGGGTTCAGATCCATTTATAATTCTGTAAACACGTAAATTTCTTCCTATCATGAGCCACGATGCAATGTTAGACAGGATAGTTGCTTCAATTCACAGCCGGGATGCTTCGGCTCAGGTTTATCTTTTCGGATCAAGGGCGAGGGGCGATAACCGCTCCGACTCCGACTGGGACATACTTATTCTTCTCGATAAACCGGAAGTAAGCGATAAGATTGAAGCGCCATTCCGGGATGAGCTTTCCAAAATTGAAGGACAGACAGGACAGATAATTTCCGCATTTATTTATTCAATGGATTTCTGGCAGAATAATCTGAAATCGACACCTCTTTATAAGATAGTAGAGAAAGACGGGATAAAACTATAAAGGGATTAAGCCTGCAAATTATTAAAGACAAATGACAGCTACGGTAAAAAAAATATTGACGGCGCTTTTGCTTGCTGCCGGTTGTATTGTTCACGGACAGGTTGCTATTAAGCCGGTTCGCGGAACCTGGATTAACTTTGAATACCAGGATGAAAGGAATAAGTACATGAATCCTTATGAGGTTGACATGACCTCTCCCGATCTCTGGAAACTGAAGGTTACAGAACTTAAGGAAATGGGGATTGAGTATATCATTCTCATGTTTGTAGCCAATGAGGGCAAGGCCTTTTATCCGTCGGAATTTATGCCTGCTGCCTACCCTTCTGGCAGGAAAAGCCCGGTTGAGGCGGTGATGGAAGCAGCCGATGAAAATGGTATTAAGGTTTTCATGAGTACCGGATGGGCAAAGGACCAGGACGACAATCCCGGCTTGCCGGAGATCAGGGCAATCCAGATAAGGATCATGCATGAAACAGCTGCGTTTTTTTCAAAGCACAAATCATTCTATGGGTGGTATCTTCCCTGCGAAGATGTTGTGGGGCCATTCCTTTCACAGAAGGCGGTGGATGCTGTAAATGCGTTAACTGCAGAGGCAAAAACTGTTACTCCGAAAGCTAAGGTGATGATATCTCCCTATGGCCTGCGCAGTGCAAAGTTTGATGATGGCAGGTTCCTAGAAAGAAAGAGGATTACAGGGTTGAGCTGGTGGTGACTAAAAATTGATACAAAAGTCCAGATGCTGTATCAAAAGTCAATTATTTAGAATTCTTCCCTTTGTGTGCCTTTTCATTATCCTTTGAGTCCTTTGTGTTTAAGTGATTTATGTTTAAACACAAAGGACACTAAGGGTTTCACGAAGGACACAAAGGAAATGAAAAAAATGCCGGACCTTTTAATATTTAATTATTGTAACACATTAACTTCCAAGCGCGAAGGATATTTTGAATCATGATAGATCCTCTGGGTTGCTTTCTGGAAATCGCTGTCGGAACAATTGTAAATATCAACGAACTTCTGCGGGTTTCTGTCGACCAGGGGAAACCATGAATTTTGAATCTGGATCATAATGCGATGTCCCTTCTTGAAGGTATGAGCAATATCGGGCAGTTCATATTTTACCTCGGTAACCTTTCCCGGAACGAAGGCTTCCGGGTTTTCAAAACTGTTGCGGAATTTTCCCCTGAAGACCTCACCCCGGACAAGCATCTGATATCCCCCCAAAGGAACCTTTATCTCGTCATCCGCGGGATTTTTTGTATCGTTCGGAAAAACATCTATCAGCTTCACAACATAGTCAGCATCTGTTCCTGTTGTGGAAACAAACAGGTCGGCAGTCAGGGGCCCTGTAAGCGTGACATCTTCATCAAGCGAATCGGTCTGATATACAATTACATCGGGTCGTCGGGCTGCAAACCGCTGGTCGTCGGTCATATATTCTGTAGTCCTGTCTGAATGTACGTCTTCAGTATATGGAACAGGCTTCATCGGGTCGGAGACATACTCATCAAAACTTGTTTTGGTATCGGAAGAGGTAAATTTTATACCTCCTCCAGGCTGGAAAAAGAGACTTTTTTTAACGATGTTTTTTGGAGGCCAGCTTTCAAATTCCCGCCATTCATTTGCACCGGTTACGAAAACAGATGCCTCGGGAACATTGTTGGGACCTTCATTTTTAAGTGTATTGTCGAAAAACCGCTTTTCCAGTTCCTGAAATTTCTGGTTTGCATCAAGTCCCCACGCTACGTTTCCAAGTTTTTTTGCTTCCCCGAAGGCCCACTGACCATGTGACCAGGGACCCATCACTATCGAATTTTTTACCGTCGGGGGATTCTGTTTTTCAATTGCTTCATAGGTATGCAAGGTGCCATAAAGGTCTTCAGCATCGAACCAGCCACCCACGGTCATAACTGCAGGCTTCACATTGGTAAGATACTGGCGCGGATCCCTGGCTTTCCAGAATTCATCGTAATTAGGATGGGAAAACGCATCGTTCCAGAATTTAATGCTGTCGCCAAGGTACTTTTCGGAAATATTTTTAATCGCTCCCATCGATAGGAAGAAATCGTAGTTGTCGGGAGTCGGGTAGGTGAATCCGGGAAAACCTTTCCGGGAAGGAGTTTTAAAAACGTGACCGAAGCTGTAATAAAAACCGAAGCAGTCGAGCTGGAAAAAGGCGCCGTTATGGTGGAAGTCATCCCCGAGGAACCATGCTGTTACGGGTGCCTGAGGCGAGACAGCCTTCACAGCAGGATGAGCGTCTATGAGACCCATTGTAGAATAGAAACCGGGATATGAGACACCAAAAATACCTACGTTACCGTTGTTTCCATCAACATTTTTAACAAGCCAGTCCACTGTATCCCAGGTATCGGTTGATTCATCGGTATCATCCTTGCTCTTTTTCACCGCGATGACCGGCCTTATATCTTCGAAGGCTCCTTCGCTCATATAACGGCCCCTGACATCCTGGTAGACCATTATATAATTATCATTTGAATAACGTGAATAGCCTTGCAAGAAGTAATTAAAACTGGTTTCACCTCCGGGTTCAATGTTATAGGGTGTACGGTTTATTAAGATAGGGTTTTTACTCTGGCTGTTTTTTGGAGTATAGATTGATGTAAAGAGTTTAACCCCGTCGCGCATTGTAATATATACCTCTTTTTTATCATACCTGGTTTGCAGGGCAGCCAGACTCCCGGAAGAAGAGTCAGTTGACTGGGCGTTCACAAACGGAAAAGATGAAGTGATAAGGAGTGTTGCTGAAAAAATCAGGATGAGGTTTTTTAGTTTCATAGTCTTTAAGTGTGGTTGAAATAAAACAATCAAAACAACTGAAAGTTCTTTTATTGATGTAATTTGATTTCTTCAAAATATTCGGCTATTTTGCCTTATGAATCTTTTATTAAAGATGATAATTATTTGATCGTTTGTAATTGCGACTGACAATAATATAAGAATAAAATGGAGATATTACCTGAAGATGCAAAATTCGGAGAGTTACTGGATAATTTCAGTCATGAGGGTGAGGTTATGTGGATTGGTATCCGGCCGGGTAGGGGAGAACCTGTTATTGTATTGCAGGAAACATCGGCTCAGGCTGGAGGACTGTTGAATGACCATTACAATATTGGCAATCCTGAAAAGAAACGACAGGTAACTGTTATTCAGTATGAGCATTTACAGGCAGTGGCTTCCTTTCTGGGGAAGGAGAATATCGACCCGGCCCTTGTCCGAAGGAATATTGTTATAAAGGGGGTTAATCTGAATGCCTTAACCGGGAAAAAATTCAGAATAGGCGATTCAATCCTTGAAATGACCGGGCACTGCCATCCCTGTAACCTGATGGAAAAAAACCTGGGGAGGGGGGGGTATAACGCGATGCGAGGACACGGAGGATTTAACTGCCGGGTTCTGAAGGAGGGTAAAATCAGGGTCGGTGATAAAATTACCGTGGTGAATGAGTAAAACAGTCTTTAAAGTTTCAGGAAATCTACCTTCTCACGGTATCCTTTTAACAGTTTAAGCATTGATTCAACACTGAAACTGTCTGCCGCATCGGTAAGCTCATTGCCATAATCAAGTATCAGACTGCAATTATGCTTTATACCCAGGGCAATAAGTTGTTTTCCGAAATCAATTACTTCTCCTATTGGCTGGCGAAGTTCCAATTTCTTACAGGTCTCCGAAAGTTTTCCCTGAAGTTCAGATAAGAGTTCGGGCAGATCGTTTATTTCATCCCTGTCGTACTCTATAATTTCCGATACCTGAAGACCTGGTTTTTCCCTCATGTGGTATTTAAGATGGTTCATCAGTTCAGCATAAATCTCTTTTATCTGAACAGGTTTAACCAATAATCCTGAAAAATTACTTTGCAGAATCTTTTGTCGCTGTTCCTTCATTACAGAGGCTGAATATGCGATGACCGGAATATGTTTAAATTCGCTTTTCTCCTTGATTTTTGATAACAATTCAAATCCGTCCATTCCCGGCATGAGGATGTCAACAATGGCAAGGTCGGGTATCTTATTCTCAAGAGCTTTTAAAGCTTCATAACCATCGGCTGCTTCAATAATTGTGAGTTCAGTGTCTTCGAGCACAGCGCTTAAGTAAAAGCGATTATCATCAACATCATCGACGATTAGAATTGTTGCTTTTTCAAAAATTACTTCCTTAGGATTAAACACAGTTTCTTCAGGCTTTTTATAAGAGATTGTTTCAAATTTTATTTCAGGTATTCGGACTGTAAATGTACTTCCTGTTCCTGGAACGGATGTCAAATCCACAGAGCCATTCATCATTTGAATTAATCGATGGGTAATTGTAAGTCCCAATCCTGTTCCATAATGAGCGGATTTGCTTTGTACCTGTACAAAGGAATCGAAAATTTTCCTATGGTATTCTTCCGGTATACCTATTCCCGTGTCCTTTACTTCAATTACAAGGTCGACTATCCCCTGCGATTTAATATCACTTTTTACAATTGACCGGGGGTTTTCGGCATGGACTTTTATTATTATCTCACCCGTTTCTGTGAATTTGACGGCATTTCCCACCAGGTTAAGAAGTACCTGCCTCATTCTGACACTGTCAAAATATAGGGTGGCAGGGGTTGTTCGTGAGATGTGTGTAGTATATTTCAGTTTTTTCTCGGATATCCTGAAGGCGAAAATTCTTTCAAAATCATTAAAGAAAAGTGCAGTATCGACATGAGCAGGCTGCAGGGAAAGTCTTCCCGCCTCTATTTTCGACAGGTCGAGAATATCGTTTATGATTGTAAGAAGCGTCTTTCCGCTTGACTTTATCGATTCAATGTAATCCTGTTGCAACTTTTCCTTCAGAGTAAAACCCAGAAGCTGGGAATATCCAAGTATTGCATTCATGGGAGTGCGGATCTCATGGCTCATACCCGCAAGAAAATCGCTTTTTGCCCGGTTGGCATTTTCAGCTTCTGATTTTGCAATTCTTAAATCGGCCTCTGTTTTCTTATGCTCCTCTATTTCATTTAACAGCTGGTCATTTATGTCGGCAAGCTCGGCAGTTCTTTCCTCTATCTTCTGTTCCAGGTTAAGATTTAAATTTTTTATTTCCTGCTCCGATTGCCGGTAGAGGAGTTGCAACTGCCTTTCTTTCAGGAAAGAATTGTGAAGCTGATCCACAAGCGAAGAAGCAGAAAGTACAACCAGGGTATTGAAAGCTATCAGATTCAATCCGATCGCTATTCCCGGCGCAAGACTAAAATCGGAGAGAACAAATGGAACGGCTAGCGAAGTTAACGGAACTATTATCAGGAATATCAGGTAGATAATAGAATTTAATAAGATAGCAATTAAACCTGCTCTTTTGCTTTGAAAAAGGGTTACCAGGACGGAACTACAGATCAGAATAATTATGCCCGGGCCTTTATTGCCGAGATAGAAGATAAGGATGGAAGAAAGAACATAAAAGGTTACGGAATAGTATATTTTTTTAGCAATCAGGGGGATTTTCCTGCTAAAAAAGAACAAAGAAAAGAGAACCAATGCAGCTGTATCGAAAACTACAATGACGAACTGCTGGGTAATTATCGAAACTATAACGCTGGGAATATAGGCAATAATGCAGATAGGAAAAGAGAGCAACAAAATGGTAATGAACAGTTTGTCTCTGAGGAAGGATAACATTTCTTCCCTGTAAATATCTGGTAAGGGATATCTGTCATTGTAATAACGAACATACTGATCCCACAGTTTCAGGAAAAAAATTTTCATTGGCGGTAGTGCGACCCTGAATCGGTTAAAAGTTATGAAAATAAACCGCCAAATTTAGTTAAAATATCATAAAACGGAACATACAGATTAATTAATAAACCCAATACCTAAATTATATTGTACTACACGGGCGAACAGTCAATTCAGACTCTTGCAGATAAATGTTGGCAATCCGGCGTATTATTTCCCCGGTTTGCTGAATAATTTTTTTACTCTGCGTCAGTGAAGGTAAGTTTGAAATGCAAATATCCGAACTCATCCCCGGATTTAAATTAATTTAAATAAGTAAGGTTATGAAAACCAACTTTAATTTTACATCAGGAATTCTTTTGTCTCTGGCAGTGCTGGTACTAATTTCAACACAGTGTAAGAAAAGTCTGGAGGGTACACTGGTTAATCCTACAGTAAATACTAACTCCGCACTAAATATTGGTCAGAAGTGGGCAACAATGACAGGAAGTATAAACGCCGCCGGAGGAACATTTAAGGTTGCTTTCCGGTATGATACAACCACTGCATACAGGAACACTGCAATATCTGATCCTGATACAGCAAC
Source organism: uncultured Bacteroidota bacterium (assembly GCA_903844815.1). GTDB lineage: Bacteria > Bacteroidota > Bacteroidia > Bacteroidales > VadinHA17 > LD21. The sequence goes on from CAIMVD010000005.1 coordinate 22,665, forward strand.
CGGGAGCAGTTTTACTACCTTAAATTCAGTTCTAACAGGGCTTAAGCCCGGCACCCTGTATTATTACAGAGTTCTGGCGATAACTTCTTCCGATACAACTTTTGGCAACGATGAGACCTTTACTACAACCAATCCCGGGAAAAGCACTATAGGCTTCAATTCCGACCTGACCTACGGGACCTTATCCGATATTGATAGTAATGTTTACAAGACGATAGTTATCGGAGCCCAGACCTGGATGGCAGAGAATTTAAAGACCACCAGACTAAACGACGGAACTGATATTTCTTTTATGCCTGTTGCAGCCGAATGGACAGCTCTTTCCACTGCCGGTTATGGCTGGTATAATAATGATTCTGTAGTCTACGGAGCTCTGTACAACTGGCATGCCGCTGCCAAAAGCAATCTTTGTCCGGCAGGATGGCATGTACCAACAGATGCTGATTGGACTATACTTACAAATTTTGCAGGCGGTGAGAGTTTAGCCGGAGATATGCTGAAAGAAACAGGAACTACACATTGGCTAACCACAAACAATGGCATAACAAACAACACTGGTTTTACAGCGCTTCCGGGAGGCTATCGTTTTGCAGAAGGGACTTACGGGAATATCAGGAAATATGGTTTCTGGTGGTCCTCGACCGAGAGTTCTTCAGCAGCTGCATATTGCGTGGATATCATAAACTCTTACGCGAATTCTGTAAGGACAAGCAGCATAAAGACCAGCGGCTTTTCGGTTCGTTGTGTAAAAGACTGATTATTATATGGTCATACTATCAGGTTGTGAAACAGTTAATGAAAGTAAGTATATAAATCGGAATTATGACAGGAACGGAAAAAATTCCTTTGTTTTTCCTTAAGACCAGCATTTTTATAATGATGTTCTTATGGATCAGTAGTGTCTCACTTCTTTCCCAGGGAAGAGAATACAGTTTTAATAGTCCTGGAAATATCTGCTATTTCAAGTATTTGTATTTTGCCCCCGACAGTGATTATGCAGAAATAAGGAGGCCGTTTATTTTTATTCTGGGCAGCGAAAACAAGACTGTCAGGGAAACGATGATAAACGATACTCTTAAAGATTCTCCGGTTTACAGAAATTACACTTTCGTGTATTTACCCAACAATGGTACAACGCCGGGAGAAAAACTTGGTTGTACAGAAGCCCTGGTGGATCTTCTCACCTACAATTCTAAATACGGGAATGCCAACCTTTTTTTTCAGGTCAACGATACTGCAATTAACAGTAACGACATTGAGGCAAACGGACTGAAAAAGGTTTTTAAGAGCATCAGGCTCCAATCAGGGCAGGAGCATACTTTTGCTGCGAAGAATGATACTGCAGGTGTTATTCCAGAATTCCGGGAAACAACTTTAGAATATAAGCCCGATAAAAAGGTTGAAGTAGATCAGGCAAAATACTATGTTGAGGATGAAAATAATGGAGAACAGGAAAATGATTCTCTTAACCTGAGTCCGGTCAAAACATATTTTGGACCACCTTCCGCGCTTAAGTATACACTTACCGGATTAGTGCACGATCAGTTAACAGGAGAGGTCCTTCCATTCACTACGATTCAGGTTGAAGGCACAACAATTGGCACGGCCACAAATGCCGACGGATTGTTTACACTTATAAATGTTCCTACAGATACAAGCACTTTACGTGTTCAGTATGTTGGTTATGGGACCACAAGGGTCTTTCTTACACCCGAAAGCCCAAAGAAGAATTTTAACATAGATATTAAGCCATCATCACAAACCCTAAAAGAGGTTACTGTAACTGCCTACAAGGATGATGTGGTTTTCGTAAAAAGATCGGAGGTTAGTACTATCACCCTGACACCGGTAAAGATGGCTCAGCTTCCAAGTATCGGAGAACGTGATGTAATGAGGTCTTTTCAGCTTATGCCCGGAATCAGCGCTTCGAACGAGTCTTCTTCAGGCTTGTATGTCAGGGGTGGAACCCCGGATCAAAACCTTGTACTGTATGATGGTTTTACTGTTTATCATGTGGACCACCTGTATGGCTTCTTCAGTGCCTTTAACTCGAACGCCCTGAAAGATATTCAGGTTTATAAGGGTGGATTTGAATCGAGGTTCGGAGGAAGGATATCGAGTGTTACCGATATTACAAGCAAGGAGGGTAATCAGAAAAGGGCAAATATTGGAGCAGATATTAGTCTTCTCAGCACAAATATTTATGCCGAAGTGCCTGTTGGCGATAAGTTTTCGTCGTTTATTGCTTTTCGAAAGTCATATCAGGGAGAGATGTATGATATGATCTTCAAGAAATTCAATGAAAGCAGCACTACCGAAGCCCCTGATGTAGGAACGGGCCCGGGGCGCAAGTTCTCACAAAGCAACGAGATAACCTCATATTTCTATGATTTGAATGGTAGGTTTACTTATAAACCTACTCAGACGGATATAATCTCACTTAGTATTTTCAACGGTACCGATAAACTCGACAACAGCTTTTCGTCAGATATTCCATCATTTGGCCAGGCGAATGCAAATTTCAGCATGAACTCTGTTGACCTCACAAAATACGGAAATATCGGCTCAAGCCTCAAATGGTCGAGAAAGTGGAATTCGAAACTTTACGGGAACACAATTATAAGTTATTCGAACTATTTTAATAACAGGAACCGTTCACAGGAGAGGACTCTTATAAATCCCGATGAAGTTTCATATTCAGGAAGGAGCGGCGTATTCGAGGACAATGACCTTAAAGATTACAGCCTGAAGTCGGATTACCAGCTTGATATTACTGATTTTACACAGCTTAAGTTCGGTGTTTTTGCTACCTCTTATGATATAAAGTACTCATATGCACAGAGTGATACAGCATACATAATTAACCGGAGCGGTAAGGCGCTTCTTGCCGGAGGGTATCTGCAAAGCCGGATAAAATTATTGAATGATAAGATCCAGATACTTCCGGGCGTAAGGGTTGATTATTTTGAGACTTCAGGGAGTCTTTATTATGAGCCCAGGTTATCAATATCTTATAACCTTACCGACAGGTTAATATTGAAAGGCGCAACAGGAAGATACTATCAGTTTGCCAACCGGGTCATGCGTGAGGATATTATGTCGGGAAGCAAGGAGTTCTGGATCCTTTCAGATGGGAATTCAGTACCTGTAAGCTCCTCGTTGCATTTTGTGGCAGGAATATCGTACGAAACGGATAGGTATACCTTCAGTGGTGAAGGGTATTATAAACGAATAAACAGCCTAACAGAATATTCACTGAGGATCAATGCAAGCCCGATGGGGGTGAATTATGATGAGAACTTTTTTAACGGATATGGATATTCCCGTGGATTAGAATTCCTTGCACAAAAGAATTCCGGAAGGCTTACAGGATGGATGTGCTACACTCTGGGAGATGCCAAGAACCATTTTGATGCGTATTCTGATACTTATTATCCTGCTAATCAAGATGTAAGACATGAATTCAAAGCAGTGGGAATGTATAAGTACAAGCGGTGGGATTTTTCCGCGAACTGGATCTTTGCAACCGGTCGTCCATATACTGCTCCTTCAGGTGCTTATACAATTACTCTGCTCGATGGTTCAACCCAGGATTTTTTCACAGTTACATCAAAGAACAGTGTTCGTCTACCCGATTACCACCGTTTCGATGTTTCAGCAACATACAAGCTGTTAATGGGAAACAGGGGGGAAAAGAAAAGACGTGAACTTGGATCCGTGAGCTTTTCAATCTTTAACCTGTATAATCATAAAAACATTTGGTACAAGCAGTTTACTATCGAAGACAGTAAGATAATTGAGACCAACATAAATTACCTGGGAATTACTCCCAACATAACACTTTCATTCAAACTCAGATAAAATGGGAAAGAGGATAATATTTATCGGACTGTTTCTGATTGTCGTTTTAACTGCCTGTACAAAGAGAAATTTTTCGGAGTTTACCGATAGTCCAATTATTGAATCCTACATTCAGCCTGGTGACTATCTTAATCTCCGGGTGAGCCGGCAGATCCCGTTCTCATCAGATGTGGAATATTCTACAGATGACATTAATGTCCTCAAAATAAAGGTTACAAACGGCACAAAGACTTATAATCTGACCCCACTCGGCAACGGGAAATATATCGACAGCACTATTGTTGTGAAAGAAGGTGAGACATATGAACTTTCATTTACATTTAATTCTAAAAATGTTTCAGCCTATACACGTATTCCTGAAAAGCCATTAAACTTCATTCAATCAGATTTTTCAATTTCAGTCGACCGGATGGACAGAACTTTCGGTCCTCCGTTGGGCGGTCCCGGATCGATGCCGGAACCTGTGACACTGAAATGGGATAATGACGATGAGTCATATTATATTGTTGTGATAGAAAATTTGGAGTCAATACTGGATCCGATACGCGATTTTGGCGATGACGGACCTCCCGGAAATGTATTCAAGAAGCCACCAACCTCATCATCGGGACTGCAGCTGAGGCCACAGGAATTCCAGTACTTTGGAAAACACCGTCTTATTCTATACCATGTCCTTCCCGATTACGCCTCATTGTATTCGGAAAAAACTACAAGTTCACAGAACCTCACAAATCCATCAACAAGCATAATGAATGGGTATGGAATCTTCACGGGACTTAGTTCCGACACTCTCTTTTTAGATGTAATCGAAAATTAAAATCTAAGAACGGGAATCAGGAAACCTAAATTAATGGCGTTTAGTTAAGGAATATTATTACGAAACATGAAAAGAATATTTTACCACAGTGACCACTCTACTATTCTGTGTTTTTACCCCTCAACCCCCCAAGGGGGGATTTAAGAACACCCCCCTGGGGGCAGGGGGGTAAAATGTGGGAGTAAGAAACTGATTACCCGGGCTTAACTAAACGACATTGAAACCTAAATTAATAAATATTTTAATTGCTCTTGGTTTTTTTAGTAATTTAGCAAAGTCAGGAATGGTGGACACATTGTTAAAATATCAATACTGTAAAAAAATGAGAATGACTGTGTCATAATTATAAAGTGTTTGTTTTGATATTTTTCAATTATCACATTAATAGTTAGTTGCATTTGCGGCATGAAAATGGTAATACTAATATAGGGAATTCACCTTTTTATTTATTTTAAAGAATAACCATTTGTATTAGCACAAAATTATTAATTGAAAAAATACTATGAAAACAAATAAATTTAGCCGGATTTTTTATCGTTTACTACTTTTTTCGGGGTTCATCCTGTATACCAGTTCATGTATCAAATCTCCTGCCGATCTTGCCGGGGATGGAACCTCTGTACTCGGAATGACGGTCAGTCCCGATTTCAAATTCAGTACTACCGACGATGTGAACCTTACGATATCGACACTCGACAATGCAGGAAATCCGGTATCGAATATCAGATTAAATGTTTACACAGATCTCCCTTCAAACGGTGGTGCATTGATAATCAGCGGGGCCACTGATGAAAACGGATTATTAATGAGGGATATAAAATTGCCAGCAGGTACTGATTCCCTGGCGGTGGGTACCGATGCAATCGGATTTGTGAATATGCTAAAGGTAAAGGTGGTATCTGGCGCTCTTAATGTTGTTCTTGGCGGTAAACAGCCGGACAATATTGCAATGATAAGCTCAATGCCTGCTTTAAGGTCAGTCAATTCCCAGTTCCATTTCCTGGGAACATATAATTCTCTTGGAGTCCCTGATTACCTTGTAACTGTTAATGATGTCATCGACAGTCCTATGCTTGATGATTTAAATGCCACATTGCCTGAATATCAGGCGCTCACCACATCGCACCCGCAGTATTTTACTTCAACGAATGAAACAAATCTTGTGCTTAATGATGAATGTAATGTTTGGGTTACCTTTGTTCATGAAGGTGCTGGTTACAAGAATGTTATGGGATTCTATAAGTACAATGTAAATAATCCTCCTGCAACACCTGCCGATATAGATACGATCCACATAGTTTTCCCAAATGTGTCTTTTGCTAATAGCGGAGGCGGTCTTAAATCGGGAAATAAAGTTTATATCGGGCGATTTGCTCCGGGAACGGAGATAGGATGGGTGCTCATATCAAATGGTTTTAAAGGGAGCAGCATTCCAAGCGGGATACAGACAATCTATTCCAATGAAAGCCTTAATTCAGAAGCAAATGCCACCAAGCGAAAACATACAATTCTATTGAATGACATAGGTCGTAATAAGTTTCTTCTCTCGTTTGAAGATTTCAACCGTGAAGCAGGAAGCGACAATGATTTCAATGATGCAATATTCTATATTACTGCCGATCCTGTAAGTGCAATTGATGCCAACAACATTCCGTTGCCAAACTACACATCGACTGATACCGACAAGGATGGTGTTTCTGACAACTTCGATGATTATCCAGCAGATCCGGCAAAAGCTTTCAATAACTTTTACCCATCACAGGGTAATGTAGGCACCCTCGCCTTTGAAGATAAATGGCCCACTGAAGGTGATTATGATTTCAATGATTTAGTGATAGATTACAACTTCAACCAGATTACAAACGGGAAAAACCAGGTTGTCCAGATTAAGGCCGACATCACTGTTAAGGCTATTGGCGCAATCTATATAAATGGCTTTGGTATTCAATTACCTATAGCATCAAGCCAGATTGCACGAATAACAGGAACCGGTACAGACAGATCCATAATTAAAAATGCAAATGGTACTGAAGCAGGTCAGTCGAAAGCCGTAGTGGTGGTTTTTGATGATGCCTTCAGCATTCTGCCTCACATCGGATATGCCGTAGGGGTAAATACCACCAAGGGCGAGCCTTACTCTCAACCGAAGACCCTGACTGTCACAATTGACCTGACTACCCCTGTAAGCCTTAGCACTTTCGGAACTCCTCCTTACAATCCTTTTATTTTCACCAATGGGCGTTCGACGGAGATTCACATGATTGATAATATTCCAACAGATCTTGCTGACAAGAAACTTTTTGGCTATGCCAATGATAACAGCAAGCCATCATCGGGTCGTTATTATGTTACTAAAGATAATCTGCCCTTTGCCATAGATATTGCAGGTCAGTTCGATTATCCTGTGGAAGGAAAAAGGGTAACAGATGCATTTCTTAAGTTTTACACCTGGGGAGTGTCGGGCGGAACTCAGTTTTATGACTGGTATCGGCCTATCGCCGGTTATCGCAATACTCCGAATGTCTTTACTCATTGATCCATGCCATCATATGCAGCGGTGCTGTTAAAAGGACACTTTACATGTCTGGAGAGTTTTATACGGCTTCTGAAATATCGAGGCTCTTTATGTACCTGTATACCGTGGCCCTGCTAATACCCAATTTTCTTGCTACTATTGTCGGATTACCATCGTACTTCAGGAGGCATTTCTTTACTATCTTCAGACCTCCAAGACCTCTCCCTGATTATCAGCCAATAAGATGCTGTTGGGCGTAAACTAACAATCGTTACTTTTGGAGGCATGGGACAACTATTACTACCAATTTTCCCAAGCGATACGCGAATGATAACGCCGACCTTGGGAGTCCGGGAGCATGCGGGC
>CAIMVD010000006.1 GCA_903844815.1 uncultured Bacteroidota bacterium
AGCAGGATTAAAACCTGCTGAATATGCTACTCTGGCAGAGAAATACGGTCTTGATATTATTTCAAGTCATGCACGTGCAAAATTTGATGTGAAAGACGTTGAAGCTACTCTTACAGCCTGGGGAAAGGTATTTGATGACCATAAAGCAATGGGCTGCAAATATGTTGTCTTTCCAATGTATACCTGGGCTCAGACAACTGATGGTGTAAAGGCTGAATGCGATCTTATGAACAAAATCGGGGCTGAGGCAAATAAAAGAGGCCTTAAATTCGGTTATCATAACCATAACTTTGAATTTGCCAGGATAGCCGGGACCGATCAGATTTATGAGGATTTTCTCATAGCCAATACCGATCCTGATAAGGTTTTCTTTCAGATGGATGTATACTGGATAACAGTAGGTGGCCAGGATGCGGTTGCATACCTGAAGAAATACGCTGATCGTTTCAAGGTTCTTCATATTAAGGATGAATATGTGGTTGGCGAAAGCGGGAAAATTGATTATAAGTCAATTTTCAAGCAGTTTTATAAAAACGGCTACAAGGATTGGTTCGTTGAGCTTGAAGCCAAGATGACTAAAGAGCAGATTGAGCAGAATCTTGCCAGGATGGAGCAGATGAAGCAGAGGCAGGGTGGACAGCAGGCAGCACAGCAGCCAGCAGCGCCACAGGCAGGTGCAGCAGGCCAGCAGAGGCCAGCAGGCCAGGGTGCACCTCCTGCCGGATTTGGGGGACAGAGGGATCCAAAGGTTGTAGCTGAGCAGCTTAAGACCTCGCTTGAAGGAATTAAGCTAAGCGCTGATTTCTTGTTAAAGTCCTCTTTTGTAAAGTAAATTTCGTCAGTCAAAGCTTTTTATGCTCCATGCTGAAATGACATAAAGCCATTTGGTCCATTTCAACTGACCAGATGGCTTTTTTATTTCCTGTAAGTATTAAAATGATATGACAGACCTATGTTTTAAGTGTTTTAATAGTCTCAGAATACTTGTTAAGCTGGTTCAGCATTTCTTCAACGTTAAAACTATCAACTGAATCGGCTATTCTTTTCCCGTAGTCAGAAACAGAGGCACAATTATGTTTTGTGCCAAGGGCGAAAAGATCGAACCCGAATTTTTTTACTGCAGCCAAAGGTTGCCGAACTTCAAAAGTCAGCCATACGCTATGGAAACGACCCTCCAGTTCTGAAATCAGGTCTTCAATATTGATTATTGCATCTTTGTTGACAGTTTCTGAAATAACAGTATCCGGTTCGGTCAGGGAATCAAGGCTGATGTTTTTTTCCCCTTTCTTAAATGAGATGTTATGAAGGGTAATTATAAACCTGCTTCCCATTCCCGGCTGGGATATTACATTAATATTTCCATTCATCCGGCTTATGATCCGGTTCGTAAGCGAGAGCCCGATACCGATGCCGTTGGAAATTGTCTTTTTTTCAACCTGGGAAAAAGCTTCAAATATTAATATCTGATGTTCTTTAGCTATGCCTATACCAGTGTCCTTAACTTCGATGAGAAGATTAATTCTGTTCTTATTGGCAGGGATTTTACTTTTATTATAATAAACCCTGAGCTCAACTTCTCCGCTCTCCGTGAACTTAATCGCATTTTCAACAAGGTTTGCAACTGCAAGGCGAAGCTTCTTTTCATCAGTAAAAATCAAAGGAGGCAGGTCTTCACTAATGTTGGTTCTGAATTTCAGCTGCTTTTCTGCAACATTGCTATGAAAAATCTTTTCAAATTCTCTGGAAAACCTGTGAATATCAACGTAATCATATTCGAGTTCAACATCAGTTTTTTCGGACCTGACCAGTTCAAGGATGTTATTTACCATATCAAGCAACCTTCTTCCGCTTGATCTTATTGATTCTGAATAATCATGTCTGTTTTTTCCTTCTGCTGACTCAAGCAAATCTGCATATCCTATTACTGCATTAAGCGGTGTTCTGAACTCGTGGCTTATGTTCAGGAGGAACTTGCTTTTGGCACTGTTGGCGATCTCAGCTTCCTGTCTGGCGGTCTGCACTTCCTGTTCAGCCTTTTTCCTTTCAGTAATATCAAAAAAGGTGACCACAGCACCCTCAGTTTTCCCATGTAATTTTATTGGGAACGACCAGAATTCAACGGGGATGAAAGTGCCATCGGCCTTCCAAAGGAATTCATCATCAGCATGTGTCCCCTTATCATCTTTAAGCGCTCTGTATACTTTGCAATCATTAACGTCAAAATAACTGCCGTCGGGATGTGAGTGGTGAATAAGGTTATGAATGTTTTTTCCTAAAAACTGATTCTCACTTTCGTAGCCAAGTATTCTCAAAAGGGAAGTATTTGCAAATATGCAGTTTCCGTTAAGATCTATTCCATAAATTCCTTCTGCAGCGGAGTTGAGCAAAGCGCTGAATTTATCATAGTTAGCAATAAGTTCTTCTTCAGTTCTTTTAATACTGTCGATGTTCTGGAAAGACCCTATGATCCTGACTATTTTACCACTGCCGTCCCTTTCAGCTTCGCCTGTAAATCTTACCCATATACAGTTTCCTTTGAAGGTGAAAATTTGCAAAACCTCATCAAAGGCTATACCATTCAGGAGGCAATTTAAAAAGGTCTGGTTTATTATTTCCCTGTATTCCGGGACTATAAATTCAGCATCATTTAACAAGTCAGGAACATAGCCTTCAGGTACTTCATGAATCTGTCTAACTTCATCCGACCATAAAAGCCTTTTCGATTCCGATTCGTAACTCCAGACACCAAACAAGGCAGTTTTTCCGGCAATTTTGAGAATATGTGTTTTAATTTCAAGTTCTTTTTCTCTTTCTTTGATATCGCTTATGTCCATTGATATCCCTGTCATTCTTAAAGGCTTATCTTCTTCATAAGTAGTTTTCCCAACTGTACGGATCCATTTTACTGATTTATCAGGCATTATTATCCTGTACTCATTTACAAGCTGCATTCTATTGTCAATTGCATCCCGAAAAAGTTTTTCAGCCATTTTGATATCATCGGGATGAAGTTTTCTCATCCACAGCATACCATGATCCTCCGATGAATCAATTTCATATAGTTTAATAAATTCATCTGACCAGTAAAATGTATCAGTTGCCAGGTCCCAGTCCCATGCACCCGAATTGCCTGCTTCATTCGCGAGTCTAAGTCTTTCATTAGTCCGCGAAAGTTCCCTGGTCCTTTCTTCGATTCTTGTCTCAAGAGTCCTGTTCAGATTCTGAAGACTTTTTTCGTTCCTTTCGGCCTTAAGTTTTTCATAGGAATAGTTTTTGAGGAGGAATTGCACTATCAGGAAAAGGAAAATAATTGAATAAAGAGTGGTGGTTAAGCCGTCAAGCCATCTTGATTGTCCAAAAGTATATCCTGTTATATACTCAGGCTTATATTTTTGGATCAGATATTGAACCAGGACAAGGACAATATACGAAGCAAGTACAAGAATCCTTCTTTTTTTAGAGGCAATTATTATTGAAAGGATAAGGGTTACACAGATGATTATTATATTCTGAGAATCAAGCCCTCCTCCAAATATCCAAAGCGTTGCATTTGCATATAAACATATAAAAATCAATACGGTTACGAACCATGGCAGGATTTTTCTGAACTTCATATAAAGAAAAATTGCCAGCAGGATTACGAGCAAAAGGTATCCTGAAATCCTTAGGTAGAGCGACATTGAGAGGATAGTCCCCATAACGTCGATGATAAACGTGAAGAATATTGCGATCAGGACAGATGAAAAGATCAGTCTGTTTTCCAGTGTAAGTTTTTGATCAGTAGCCAGAAGGAAAGAAAACAGCCTTTTAATTTTACTTTTCATGTAAATTCTACTCCTTTAAGATAACACGTTCATATCTAGTATGATATGTCGTTTAAAGCCTGTCAGGCATCAAAAACAAGAGAGCCAACAACCAGAAGAAACAATATTAGTCATTTCATTCGATCGATGGATTCGGTAGTTTGCAAAAAAATGTTAAAACTACCGGTTGCCGATTCACA
>CAIMVD010000007.1 GCA_903844815.1 uncultured Bacteroidota bacterium
AACCTCTAGCTTTTCTATTGAAATGGATAATAACGAAGAGTTGTGACTTGCATTCTTATTTACCGAATACTTACATTCTTATTTACCGAATACCTGCATTCTTAATTGCCGAAATCTCGCATTGTTATTTACCGTTTACACAAGCATAGAAAAAAGTGTTAGAGTAATCACTAATAGCTTTTTCATAAACATAATTTTAAGGTTCTTAGCTTAAGATTAGTGTTATTATATTAACAGCAAAAATTGTTCCAATGTAACATTAAACCTAGAGTCCAGTCTAAGTCCCGATAAGTGGCCGAATAGTTTCATGTCATGATGAAACAGTCAAGATGGCGAGCAAAAAACAAGGCCCCAGAGCGTCGGCCAGTAGCCCCGTAGACTTTGTCACGTTTGCAGGAATAGTCAGGGTGCCGAAAGCTGATAAGTGGCTGAAAACTATCCTCATATATTCTGGGGAGATTACGGATTAGTCAGGGTTGACGATGGCAATTAACTTTAGCACCATCCGTGATAGGTGGTCGTAGCAATATTTTTTATTGACGTTGGATTTAATTTGATTGATCCCATGTAAAATTAGTTGTGTTAATCATTGCCTATAATAATTAAATAAAATGGAAGGATTCATTTATTTCTCAAGTCAATTCCGTTTTACAATTAATTGCTGCCTGTATATGTTTAAGCCATCCGTTACTTCGATAATATATAATCCATCGTTTAAATTACGTAATTGAATATCAAATTTATTTCCGCCTCTTGTATAGGAAGAAACTAATGAACTTTGACTGTTATAAATTTTTATTTTATGATTTTCATAAGTTCCACCTGAGTTCTCAATTGATTTTAAATAAATATTACTCGTATCTGCAATACCTCCTAAAATCCGCTGGTCCTGCTCAATTGTTATTGTAACGTAATCTGAGGCAGGATTAGGTGATAAGGTCATACCATACGGACATCCATAAGTTTTTTTTGTCAAATAATAACTAGTGTTGGATGTTGTCCCACATCCGTTAGTCGAAGTAGCACTAAATGCAATACTGGACCAACTAAACGGAAATGTAAAATCCAATTCATTATAACCGACAAAGTACGCAATACCTTGAGGGACTGTCCATGCTGTATTACTAGCACCCTCTCCAGTAACTGTGACAGCTAACCAATGATTTCCTGGGCATATCTGATATCCAGTATAATAATTATAACCATCAACTTTTTGGTTTGATAATACTGGCTTCCCTGCATAAAAATATTTAGTATCTAACCAAGAAAAACCAGATGGAGTATTAATCTGCAAACCAACAGAACTATATCCGTTACCTATTCCTTTAATAGTATATTGAGAGGTACCTGATCCACTAACTTCGGTGATAAATGGACCTGGGGTCCACGAAAATGTAGCACCAGACATGTTTGTAATATTTGTATTAAATGACCTCTGGCCATTTAGACATAAAAGATTTACGCTCCCAGTCAAATTTGGAAACAGCTCATAATATGATAGACCTGTAGAAATATATGGACAATGATTTATAAGATGTCTATACAATGGTAATCTAGCCCACTTAGACCTTACATAGCCGGAAGGGGCTGTAATAGCCGAATGATCATCGTTTGTAAATCTTATTTTTCGGCCAATCGCATTTGTGGAAACTTGAACATATGATTGTAAGCCAGTCCAATATTTAGAAAGTTCATTATAGTTAATCCAACAGTGAGGACTGTTTTCTGAAACATGCCAGGCATATCCATGACAGTTATACTCATGAGTTGCTGGACCTTCACGAGTCGCATCCCAACCATTACTAGTAACATACCAAGTTCCCAATGCTTCCCAATATGTTACCCAATCTGACACATCAGTATATGTGGTGGCATTTATAGATTCATTTTTAGGGGTAAAGATTGTTATCGGTGTTGATGATCCAAAGTCCGGTCCACTTGGAGGTGGTGTTGGTTGTGAGAACACTTTTTCAGTTATAATTCCACAGAATGAAAATAGTAATACAATTTGTATGATTTTAATTCTAATCTTTGGTTCCATAACTTTTATTATTTAATTCGTTTAAATAATTTTCTGAGTCAGATAATATTGTTTGAATAATGATATTTACATCATTTATTCCATCAAAATCACAGGAAATAATAAATTGATTAAGATCTGCCAATGTTGTTAGTCTATCTACAAAAGGCATGTAATCGTTCGAATATAGAATCCTACCTAATATCCCAATTGTACTCATTGTTCCTACCCAAGAATAATTTGGTACCCCTGATTTATCTCTGTATTTTTTTAAGGCAGTCTCTAATAATGTTTTGGTTTCTTCGATGGTTAGATGGTCTACAACATCGTATTGTGCTAAAGTAATTTCAACAGCAATAAGATAAGTCATGTAATGACCCCTTTCAATTGGATCTTCAAAATTGGTCACCATCAAAGGGTCAATATCTTGATATAAATTGATCAATACTCTACTTTTATCTGTCCTTTCGAATAATTCCGTGAAACCATTAAAAATTAGTTTAATATGATCAAATCCCTCTTGTATTGAACTATATAACCAAATATTTGACATCAAGGGGTAATTGAAACAAGTTGTTGTCAGGCTATCAGTGGAACTACATTTTAAATATTGATCTGTAAGTTGCAAGGATTTAATTCTATTTTCCCAGCAATTCACATTAATACTATCTGGGCATATATAAGAAGGATATTTGTAGACTTTATTTTCAAAGCATGAACATTGATTTTCATGTTCACATGATAATAGCATAATGAAACAAATGATCAGTAAATATGAATTTTCAAGAATCTTCATTATTTTAAATAAATATGGGAGGATTTAAGAACAAGCTTAAAAAAATCAGGATCCTCAACAATACAGCTTTTGGTAAATTCTTTGATTGACGATTTTTCCTTTAAGTTAAGATTAAGATCTTTATCATCATACTTATCAATAATCTTAGCCATTATTAATGCTGTTGTCGATAATCCATCAATCCCATAATTATGTCTGTTAGCTTTCTGATTGAATTTTTCTAATGTTGTATTGAGTATTTTATTCTTTGTCTCATCATTTTGTTTAAACAAGATTGAATCTTGTGCCAATAACATCTCAATAAAAGTAAACTGTGCCATATATTGACCTGCTTCCAGATGGGAAGGCTGATTTGAGACAGCTTCAGGATCCATGCTCTCATATTTTTTAAAAATAAGACCTCCCGCATCAGGTCGATTTTCTAACTCTCGAAATCCATTGAAGTTATTTTTTATGAATTCATAACCTTGTTGTAATGAATTACGAGTAAAAATCAATCCAAAATAAGGATATTCAAGACAGATATTCATTAATCGATCGGTCCCTATCGATTTTATTGTGTCGTCTGGAATATTTAGAAGACCTAACCTATCAAGGAAATCAGATTTAGCTAGCCATTCTTTTGATCCAGGCTTTATTGGATAATCCCATGCTTTTTCCGAATTCTGGGCAAAGGCATTTTCCCATATTACTACTAATATTAAAATGGGAATTAGTAATTTAAATCTAATAGAACTCTTCATAACTTAAAGTAGTTAAGATTTAATATTGGTTACAATGACAATGATCTTTAACAAAGTTACGAGAGAAATACTATATAAGTCAAATTTATTTTTAATCATTCACAAAAGCCTTAAGTTGTGAGATTTAGATATAATTTAGATTGCTAAATTTAATGGCTTTGGAGTTTCTATCGTTTGTTGGAATCATCTCCAAATAGCATATATCATGTCCCTGCTATAATTGGAAATTGAACTTGAATTAGCTATACTTGATCTAGTCAAGTTGATGTTTTCTGAATAATTTGCTTTTCTGTTAGGAGGCTTTTTAAGTCCTGGTAGATGAGCAGGATTTGTCAATTCAGAAAAAAATGTCCAGATGACTGAGTCCCGACAAGTGGCTGAAAGTTGCGACTTCAGCAGAAATTTGATAGAAAATACGTCAAGACTCAATAGGAATACGAAAAGTTATTGTCACGATAAACTCGCAAATTTAGACCTTGTCGAGGCAACGAAAGCTATGCCACCTAACTTGCTTATTGTGTTTGGAAATTGGCATTTTAAAATCAAGTGATTACTAGATAAATGTATAATATTAAAATTAAATATAAAAATTGAATTGGTTTATGTTATTACTATCTTATATTCATTTTTTCTCTACAGGAGTAATCTTCCCATTTCAATATTTCTAGGAAATCCAGATCCTGATTATTTTATATAAAATAAGTATTTTCTATAAAAAACGTAATAAAACAGAAAATCCCGGATT
>CAIMVD010000008.1 GCA_903844815.1 uncultured Bacteroidota bacterium
ACGACGAACCGCTAACACGATCATTGTAGGAAAACACGACAAAAGAAAATACAAAGAATTATAATGAAAAGTAAAAATAAAGAGGTAACCCAATTCTTAGACGAACAAAATCATCCATTTAGAAAGGAAATTGAGCAATTACGAAATTGTATTTTATCTGCAAACACAGCTTTGACAGAAAATATAAAATGGAATGGGCCAAACTATTGCTTCGATAATGCGGACAGAATCACGATGAGAATTCAACCTCCCACCAAACAAGTTCAACTAATCTTTCATAGAGGAGCAAGCAAACAGACACAACCCAAAGACAAACTAATTTCAAACAAAAGCAAATTGTTAGTTTGGAAAGAGAATGACAGAGCCATCGTAACTTTTAAAAGTTTGCAAGATATAGAAAATGGAAAAGCTGAATTGACTATAATTGTAAATGAATGGATAAAAGCAGCGAAATAAAACAACGAACCGCTAACAGCACCTACTTGTAATTTTTTGCGGGTTAGCGCTCAAATGCGTAACTTGACATAGCAAAAAACTGCAAGTAGCTGCAAAACGTTAGTGGCAACCTTAAAATCAAAATATTACAATATGGACTTTATTACAATTGACTTTGAAACAGCTACCTCAGAAAGACACAGTCCTTGTGAAATAGGCTTGACTTTCGTTAAAGACAGCAAAATCGTTGAGACAAAATCATGGTTGATTCAACCAATTGCCAACGAGTATGACGGATTCAACATTTATATTCATGGTATTACTCCTGAAGATACAGCAGACAAACCAGAATTTCATGAAATTTGGCCTGAAATAAGACCATTAATTGAGAATCAATTTCTTATTGCTCACAATGCAGCCTTTGATATAAGCGTTTTGCGCAGAACCCTTGAATTATATCAACTTCCTTTTCCAACTTTGAATTATTCCTGCAGTTACATCTTTTCAAAAAAGGTTTGGCTAGGACTTCCTTCATATGATTTGAAGACACTTTGTAAAATAAACAATATTGACTTCAAGCACCATCGTGCAGGTCCTGACAGCAAAGCCACTGCTGAATTATCCTTGAAAGCTTTTGCACTTGCATGCATTGAATCATTAGAGGACTTTCCCGAAAAATTGAGAACAAATGTCGGTCAACTTTTTGATGGTGGTTATAAACCATCAAGATCTAAGAATATTTATACTCCGAGGGAAGCCGCATTGATGGTTGGAGACCCTGAAAAACACAATCCTGACAGTATTTTTTATGGTAGGACTGTTGTATTTACAGGTGCATTATCTTCAATGGTTAGATCAGAAGCACAAAAGATAATCGCAGACATAGGAGGAATAATCGGGAATTCAGTCACAATAGAAACGGACTTGCTTGTTGTTGGACAACAAGATTATAGAGTGGTTGGAGATGATGGCATGAGCAATAAACAAGAAAAAGCAATTAAACTTATAAAGAAAGGTTCGCCACTTGAAATTTTATCAGAAGATGATTTTCTTAAAAACATTTAAATAGAAAATACTTCAGAAGAAAGAAAGGCTGCCACTAACAAACGCTATAGCAAATGCGGGTATGCGTGTTCGTTGAAACATTTGAATTCTTTATATACATTTGTGTTGGCAGACAGTTGAGCAGCAATTTATTCCCGCACTTGCCATAGCGTCATCCGTTATGGTGCATATTTCGAAATTTCGACATCATCTGTAAGTTGAATATAATTGCTGATTACCACGATACAAAAGGAAACAAATTAGTATCTTTAGAAATATGATAAATGGCAAATTATCTTTCTTGATTTTTCTGTGTTTTACTTTGCTTTTAGTTGCATGTAAAAAAGAAAAGAATTCTATTCCTAATGAGAAGATTTCAATTCCAACGGATGAAGAAATCTTAGGAAGTGTCATAAAGCCTCAAATTGTTGATGAGTACATATATCCAATATTACCCGGCACACCTGCTTGGGCAGAGCTAAAAACCTATGCTGCAAAGGTTGAAGCTGTTCGAATTCCTGATTCCATTTTAAAGGTAATATCTACCTGGGGACTAGTTGAATCCTGCTTTAAATACCCTCTTTATATTGACTTTTCAGCATTTAATGACCAGATCAAATATATAAACGATCTCGAACAGACAAATAGCGGATTCAAAGAGCTGTTATTCAGAAAGGACGCCCCGTTAGTTTTGTTATACTTTTATCGCTATTGGGACATCAATCCCTCTTCATATTATTTAAAGAGGTTTTTTGTAGAATTAGTGATTGGCAGTGACAAATTTGTTTCAAGTTTAAATGAGAGACAGCTTCTTTATCTATCATCAGTAGCCTTGGATAAAAAAGAAAAACAATACATATTATATGAAAGCACTGTCACACCACCATATTCATTTTTTGTTATGGCAAATTCAATGTTTCATTATGGATACCAACCATTTATTGATTACTGTGCTATTGGTAAGAACCCATCGCCAAACGGAATGTTCTATTGGAGAATTAATGCCTCAATCGAAATGATAGATGAGTATGCACGGGATCTTTTAGATCTTTAAATAAATAACGCACCATAACACGGACAATATGGGTAAGTTGTTCGTCATGGTTTTTGCAGGATCCTGCTCCCAAGACAAATCCTGCCAAAACTTGCACCCGGACACGCGCACATGCCCGCAAAAAAAATCCTGCATCGTGACAGTTTTCTGGCTCCGATCAAAATTGTACCGCGACACTGCGCCAGTACCCATTTTGTAACATTTGTTACATCTTGACAGATCCGTTTCACTTATCAACTTTGTACCGCGACACGCCCGGCTTCGATAAAACTTGTACCCGGATGGCAAAAACCACGCCGTACCCTCCTTGCACCGTGACAGCTTTCTGGCTAAAGTATCAGGATCGTGACCGGTGCTTGCGTCGGGTAACACAACCTCCCCATATTGCCGGGCCGTTATGCTGCATAATTCGAGACCTGACAACTTATCTGACATTTGGATTACTGTAACTTATAAGTTACCTTTGCGTCTTGCAAATTGACAATGGAAAAGATCCGGGAGATAATTGCCTATAAAAACTATTTTGAGGACTTTTTAAGAAAGCAGCCGATAAAGGTTCAGAATAAGATATTTAAAATTTTGGAAGCTATAGAGACTCTTGAAAGGATCCCTACAACC
>CAIMVD010000009.1 GCA_903844815.1 uncultured Bacteroidota bacterium
CCCTGAAAATATACTTCTCATAAATAAAGACTCTCTCGAGTTTGACCTTATTAATACTTACACAGACCTGAATGATTTTGTTGCCAGTAAATTTCAAAATATAAAGGGTAACAGGTATCTTTTTATAGACGAAATACAGACAATTGAAAACTGGGAAAAGGCTGTAGCCGGTTTCTTTACCGACAATATTGCCGATATCTATATCACCGGATCCAATGCAGGATTACTTTCATCTGATCTTGCAACATTACTCACCGGAAGGTATATTGAGATCAAAATTAATACCCTCGTGTTTTCTGAATTTTTGAAATTCCGGAACAAAACAGTTAGAGAAAAGGAAGATGAATTCAGTTTATTCATGAAATATGGCGGATTCCCGGGCGTACATCAGATGGAATTAAATGATGAGGTAATTTATCAATATCTCAGTTCCATTTACAGCACTATCCTCCTGAAAGATGTCGTAGCAAGAAATCAGGTTCGCGATGTAGCCCTGCTGGAAAGAATTGCAAGGTATATCGCCGATAACTGCGGAAACATTACAACAGCTAAAGGTATTAGCAAATATATTAAATCACAGCATCTTAACTGCTCTGTTGATACTGTACAGAATTATATCCTGTGGCTATCTGACGCATTTATTACTTATAAAGTGCCGCGTTATGACATAAAAGGGAAACGACTTCTTGAATTATATGAAAAATATTTTCTTGCTGATACCGGTTTTATTTTTGGGATCCTCGGGAACAGAACAGGAGACATTTCAGGTAAACTTGAAAATATAGTTTATCTTGAATTATTATCGCGTGGATATTCTGTCAGCATCGGAAAATTATATGACAAAGAAGTGGATTTTATTGCAATAAAAAATGATCAGAAAATTTATGTCCAGGTAGCATACTTGCTTTATGATGAAAAGGTAATAGAAAGAGAATTTGGCGTAATGGCTTCCATAAAAGACAATTATACAAAAATGGTGCTGTCTCTTGACAAATATTTTGGAGGTGAAAGAGATGGAATAAAATGGTACAATCTGATAGATTTTTTACTTAGCGATGAGATTAAATAAATCTTAACGGAGAATATTAACACTATAACGATCCATAAAATATTACCTAAGTTTCTATAAAAGATGAAATCTCCCTTCAAATTTCTCGACAGCTATACCCGCGAGGACCGTGGGATCTTCTTCGGTCGCGACCATGAGATATCGGAACTTTACAGAAGGGTTTTTCAGAGTAAAATACTCCTGGTTTATGGTGTATCCGGTACAGGAAAATCATCACTTATAAACTGCGGACTCGCTTCAAGGTTTGATGACAGCGATTGGCTTCCGGTTAATGTACGTCGCGGCAGTAACATTATTAATAGCTTGAATGAAGCTTTTAAAAAGCAGGCGTTAAGCCCTTTAAAGAAATACATATCTGTCTCTGAAAAGCTTCAGTCAATATACCTCGATCATTTTAAGCCGATCTATCTGATATTCGACCAGTTCGAAGAGCTGTTCATTTTTTGATCAACTAAAGAAAAAATATGTTTCATAAAACTAATTAAAGAAGTTGTTGAATCAGAAACCCAGGTCCGGGTAATTTTTAATATCAGGGAGGAGTTCCTTGCTGGCATAACTGAGTTTGAAAATGATCTTCCTGACATCTTTTCCAACCGTTTCAGGGTCGAGAAGATGAAGAGGGCAAATGCGATCAGGGCAATTGAAAAAGACATTATTGAGGTAAGGCAGTTCATTGAAAATGCATTTTCTGTTTACGAAAAAAGAGGTAAATTATTAGCTGAAGATGATCTTAAATACATTGCTCCCTATGAA
>CAIMVD010000010.1 GCA_903844815.1 uncultured Bacteroidota bacterium
AATTGCTTACTGATACATTTGCCCCGTCAAACAGGTTAATAAATCCGTTGGTTATTATCACCTCGCCTCCGGTTAATCCACCTGACACCACTGCTTTATTCTGAAACCTTGTTGAAATGGTAATATTTTTAAGAATAGCCTTACCGTTATTAACGATATAAACCTGTGGTTGAATGTTTGTCCCAACAACACAGGAAGCCGGGATAATGATATGTTTTTCATCGCTATCCTTTTTAAGTTGTACACTTCCGAACATGCCTGATTTGATTTTTAGATCAGTTGTGTTTTTAACTGAAAACTGCACAGGAAAGCTGTTTCCCATATTTGCTTTGCTCCCGGTCATAATTACTTTCCCCGACAATGCTGTTTCAGGATATACATCTGCAGTCAGCGTATAAATTTGATTTAGCTCAAATTGAGACAATTCGTTTTCCGGGACATTTACAGTAAACTTCAAATAAGAGATATCCGTAATTTGCAGTAATGGAATTCCCGGTGCGGCAAAAGCGCCTTCTTCTGTCAGTTTCGCTGTAACAATCCCGCTAAAAGGAGCCATGATGGAGGTCTTATTAATCTGCTCCATTAATGTTGCCTTTTGTACATGAGCCGATTTCATCGCCAGTTCCGTCTTTTCCAACTGAACACCCTGAATAGCATCTGCCTGAGCAAGTATCCTATATCTTTTCACATCGGATTCCAGCCCCTCAATCTGAATTTCAACAGTTTGCAATTGAAGTTTCAATAATGAATTGTCTAACTGAATTAAAGTCTCCCCTTTTTTAACGATACTTCCAATATCAACTAAAACCAGGTTTATTTTTCCCTGTATATCTGCGCTGACTTTAGTTTCTTTATTGGGCTCAAAAGTTCCCGGATAAGAAATATCATTATTAACAATTTGAGGTTTTAAGGTGATGGCCTGCACATTAATGGCCACCTCTTTGTTGTATTGATAAACCCTGTTTTCAGTAGTTTCTTTATTGCCTTTCAGGCGAACTATCACGATGGCTATTAAAGCTAATGCCAACACTATGTAAATAATCGTTTTCTTCATGATTGTTTATTCTTAATCTTTAATTCTTATTTGTAATCAGGTTTCCTGTTACTCTTTTGTATTCCAGTTCTGCCCTGCGCAGATTGATCAAAGCGACCAGATAGTTTTGCTGCGATTCGCGAAGAGCATTATCAGCCAATAACAAATCTGTAATGCTTGCAACTCCTTGCTGGTTTTGCAGAACGGTGTTGTTAAAAATTTTTTTTGCCAGATCTATTTGGGAACTCACAACAGAAATATTCTTTGTTGCAAGCGAATATTGCATTTCAACATTCTTCAGGTCAAGTTTTGATTTTTCGGTTATAAGGTCTTTTTGAATGTTCGATTTCTCGATTTCTATCTTTTTACTCACGATCTTATGTTGGGTAATCCTGCCATTAAACAGAGGAACTGATAGTTGGGCTCCAACATATCCTATCGGATGAAAATTGAAAAAGCTATCACTCCCTGTGGTACCAAAACCTGTTGTTCCATATACTCCATAAGCGCTCAGGGAAGGCAATCTCAAATTCCTGAGACCACTTAACTCTGAGTTATTGAACTCAATTTTCTTATCAATAAGTAGAACATCTGTTGTAATTGGAGAATTAAAACCTGGCTTAACAATTGTTTCTTGGGTATTTAATACTTCTATGGAATCTGAAATTGGTTTTCCCATCAGGAATTTAAGGGCATTCAATACCTGTTGGTACTGTGAAAATATGGTACTTCTTTGAGTGGTTATTTGTTCAACCTGCAATTTTAGCCTGTCCACATCTGTCCCTTTAGCTATCTGTTGCTGGTATAACAAAGTTGTTGTTTTCACCAGCTTACCAGTGTTAATAATATTACTGTCAAGGAGTGTTATTTGTGTTAAAAGAATCTGGGCATTATAGTATGCATTTGAAACATCCAATACAACATCCTCGTCCGTTTTTGTCTTTTGAATTTCAGACAACTCAGCAGCTATTTGTGAGGTTTTTACAGCATTTAAAGCTGTACTGTTAAAAAGAGGCACGGCAAGCTGCAGATTTGCATTCATGCTCTGAGGCACACCAAACTGAACTTCCTTATATGTACCTGCGGGGCCGCCAAAAGCCTCTGCCGGCATTATCTGATATGGCAGATCGGTATAATAACGATAGTCGGCTATTCCGTTAAGCTTTGGAAGCAGGTTCCCTCTTATTTCCCTGTTCTTTTCAGTTGAAATTTCTACATCATGTTGCGATAACTTAATATTCCGGTTGTAAATTAACGCAGTATCAATGCATTGCTCAAGAGATAATGTTTGAGCCTTTGCGGTAATATTCATTAAAAGTATTACCAGGATTAATAGGACTCTATTTAATCCCTTTTCTTTTTGTTTGCACCTGTGTTTAACCATTTGTATGATTGTTTATAAATTAATATTTCCCTGTTGATTCTAATCATTTATTACTTTCAGGATCTCTAAATCTTTTACCATTTTGTTAATCAGACGCTGTTCGTTCATGAACGAACGAAAACTTCCTAAGATGTTATTAACCAATGACCTTGATGTTTGTCTGGTTTTAAATACAGTTTCTTTTTTTCCATGATTTATAACATTCAATAAATTGGTGCTCACAGAAATTTTGATTCTTAATAAAGCGATCTGCAACCCTGTAGTCTTATCCTTTAACTCTGTTGAAAAAATAACGGACAAATAGTAAGGCTTGTTTCTCAATAACTTATACATGTTTTCAAACAGGAGTTGTAGTTCTTCTTCCGGCGACTCATGCTCGGTTCGGGTATCCTTAATCAATTGTTTTATTTCATTTCCCAGACTTAGTAATATCAACATCAGGATATCATCATCTTTCTTTAAATAAGGATTAAGTAAAGAATGGTCTATTTTCATTTCTCTGGCCAATTCTTCAATAGATAAAGAATTAATTCCTGATTCATTAATGATCTTGCCAGCTGCTGCGACCATATCTGTTGT
>CAIMVD010000011.1 GCA_903844815.1 uncultured Bacteroidota bacterium
ATATTATACCCCTAATATAATAAACATACTCTATACTCTACTATTTCAAAGAACAATTTTTATCTTCATTCCTTAAGTCAACGACATTGCCTTACATATTATAAAAAATGTATGTCATTTACCTCCGGGCTTGGGTGATCTATTCGATCAGGCCATATCTTATATAGTTGAATCTTCCTTCTCTAAGGCTTAATTTCAATCATCGTTCCGATTTTCACAGATTTATATAATTCGTCAACATCATTATTCGTCACTGCAATACAGCCAAGTGTCCAGTTAGACCATCGCATGAATTTTCCAATAAACCCCAACCCGTTTTTATATCCGTGGATTTTAATGTCCCCTCCGGCAGGTTTCCCATGTTCTTTAGCATTTTCTATGTCTTGTTTGTTTGGATAAGAGATCCCCAGGTTCTTATGATACCTGCTATACGGGTTTTTATCGTTTATGATATAAATTCCTTCCGGTGTTTTTCTGTCGCCCTGAAATTCTTTCGCACCAATGGGATTTCTTCCAAGCGAAACTCTGTAGGTCTTTAATAATATTCCCTTAGAATAAACCAGTAGTTGTCTTTTGGATTTAAAGACCAATATTTTGTCGATCTGTGCGTTTTCAGGCAACTTTTTTCGGGATAAAAACAGTAAACTGACAGTCCTGTTATTGAAATGATTACGGTATAAAGTATGATATTCTTAATAGTTATTAATTCTATTTTGATAGATTGATTTAAAGATATGGCAAAATGAGGGATTAATGATTGTGAATTTAGTTAAATATCTAGCGGTCACTGGTTTTCCACTAATAATGGGATGGCGTTAACTGACACCGACCTTGAATCATTGAGGCCAGACCTCGTCATGATGAGTTTGGTCAATTATGGGAGAAATTGTAGAGATTTTATACAAGAAAGGAGACAATGTGATTTCAAATGTATTGGATTATAAGATATCATAAAAACGCTAACTACGGACTAATTTAAGAGTCCTTGTAAAGAGAATAATGTCTGACATAAATTCATGGCCCACATTGAGATGATACCTTTATTAATTGTTATAGCTTAATTTTATTAATGAAAAGAATTCATATTCAGTAATTTTCTCAATAATTTTGTCCAAGGTTTCTGGTGGGGTGCCACTGATAAAACATAAATCGGTGATCTTTTGCTTATTATTTAATCCTGTATTGATATTTTTAAATTGCCGATATTCAAAATAGACCATTATTCTATTACAAAGCAAATCCCAATCGTCAAAACTTTCCTTAAAAAAATGATGTTTCAAACCTGCAATTTTATCTAAAAGACGCTTTAACTTTAAGACTCGGAGTTGTTTGGATGTCCTAAATAATCTCCCTGTATTATTGTTAGGACTTAAAAGCTCCATCAGAAAATCAGAAAAATCAATGTTTTGATTGATTGCATCACCAATTTTGAATTCGCCATTAATATTAGGGAAAAAAGTTAAGAATCGGGAAATTGAGTCTATTTTATTCTTCAAAACATATTCATAGGAGTCAATTTTGGGCTTTTTAATACGAAATTTGGGCCAATTCGAATATAAAAGTATTTCATTTTTAGTACTTTGAGAAGTGTAACTTTGGGAATTATTTTTAGCTTGAATGGCAATTCCCTTTTGAGAATTATCTGATTTACAGACCAAAAATAGATCGCCTAATTCACAACATATTTCATTTTTATTTGAAGTAAATTTCAAAATTGGACTTTTATCAATATGATTTGATACGATTGTCTTTCTTTCAAGCCTTATTCCACAACATATTAAATTATCTTTCAGTATGTCAAAGAAGAATAAATGAAAATAAGCCAGTGTAGCCAATTCATTTATACATCTAGTTCTATATGAATATAGAAATTCATTTATGGATTTATCAATACAACTTTTTAGCATAAAATAAAAAGTACGACTTCGTGAATAATTGTAGTTATCTGTCTTTGGGTATCAATTTGAAATCATTAAACTTACACCATAAAGGTAATTCATATCAGAGAATGAAGTGCCCCATCTTTTGGTTTTATTTTCTAGTTACCATCATCCTTGATAAAATATGAAATATCTATAAATTTGTAGGATTGGAGTTAATTTCACTATGTAAGTTTCATTGTGATTGAAAAGTCGGGTTAATCCAGTTATATCTATTTTTATAAAATACAACATTTTGAATTAAATCCTAATCGATTATGAGTTTTCAACTATCCCAATTGTCCTCAATAGGTCTTATTCTTGATATATTTTTGGAATCATTCTTTTTATATATGGTTTGCCAAGTGAAAATGCTATTTGGGATTTTGTAGCATTTGGTGAACCTGTAACCACAGAGGCGTAAAGAAATGCGGAAATTGTAATGATAGCCAGATTAGGATTATCCTTGGTAATAATAGTATTTTTCCTACAACTTTTTGGTATGAATTTTATAATTGGCTAAGGTATTCAAAGAAATCTGATTCTAAATGAAGGTTGATATTATAAAGTTATGAAAAATTATGTAAAGAGTAACTGGCTGTTATTATTAGCTTTAGTAATACCAATCTTAATTTTTGGTACCATTATCTTATTCGATAGAAACAGCGATTTAGCATTGAATTTATTCTCGGAATTTATCGGAGTTGCATTTACCGTGATTGTAATTGATAGGTTATTACAAGAGAACGATTTAAAGAAAAATCTTGGTCCCAGAACATTGGCTTATAAAAGAATTAATTCATTTGTAAGCAATTATATATGGTTTTGGAGAGAATTGTATGTTTTTAGCGTTCCTAAGCTTGAACCGAAAACAATAGCTGAATTTTTTAGTCATGATTACATTTCTTTGATATGGAACCACTTGGATCTAAATGCAAAACCCATAAATGAAGATACGCTTAAAAAAATACCACAATACACGCAAAAGGATATTTTTACTGGTAATTATTGGGAATTTATTCCAAATCGATTTGGAAGATTCAATAAAGAAATTTTAGAAATAACCGGTCGATTTGGATCCTACATTGAGCCTGAAATATATGAAAAACTTAATGCTATCATTGATAGTGAAACCTTTAAAAGATTGTGTGATCTTAACAATAAACCCAAAACTGAATATGATAATAGAAATGAAAAGCCAGACAGCTTAGATAGGAGACCATTGTTAATTTGTTGGGCTGGTTCTCAATCAATGTTTAAGAAGTATGATTTCGAAAATATTATTTACCTATATAATTGGTGTTTACAAAATAGAAATTCTATTAAATGTGAGGATGGGATTGAAAAAACTAAATATAGTAATTTCATTTATAATCAACGAATATACAATTATGGAACCCCATTACATATGATTACAGATTTTGAAGGAAATGACAAACCAAAACCTTGTTTATGATTCTCAAACCTGATTTGACTCAATATGGTCAATTCAAGTAGATTTTAAAAAGATTTTAGGTAGTAAGCTTGGCCAATGATGATCTTATAACAAAGACCTTAAAACATTTCCTAATCATAAAATCCGCCCAAAAACCTTTCAAGAACCTAGCAAGAATTAAAAAACCACTTACAAAAAATATCGTAAGTGGTTGATTATCTTGTTGTCCCGTCAGGTCTCGAACCTGAACTCTTCTGATCCAGAATCAGACGTGTTGCCAATTACACCACGGGACAATTTTGAAGGTGCAAATATAAACATTTTAAGGAAAAACAAAAATAAGTTTTTCGACCTTTTATTCTGACCATAATAGCTAATGACAACTGTCCAAAACCTACACTACAGGCTCCCACCCCTTCTCATACTCCCTCGACCATAGACGCCCCGATTCAGGGTCATTCATTATGTGCCCGTTCGACCGGTCAACCGACAAAGTCTTCCCCGTCCTCTGGGCAATGTTCCCCAGCTGGACCAAAAGTGTGCTCTTATGACCACTGAGGATGTCCGCATTTAGCTTAGTCCCTTTCCGTATGGCTTCAAGGAAATTGGCAACATGAAATGCATCCAGACCTCCAGATGGATTGGCCGGATTCCTTGAATCAATCACCTCATCTTCCTTAACCTCTTTAGTCAGTTTCCCATTAATGTCGTATACCGAATATGCATTCCCTCCGTCAATCCTGAGGGAGCCCTTTTCACCGGTGAAAATGACACCAACAGAGCTTCCTTCAATAAGCCGGTTATTGCAGCTTACCCCTTCCCAGGCAATGGCGGTTTTATTATCGAATTCCATCGAGATTACCTGGGTGTCGGGGGTCTCCCAATCGTCATTATATGCAAACCTGCCTCCCGACGACGAGACTTTTACAGGGTAATCAACCCCAAGTCCCCAACGCGCAAGATCCACAAAATGGGTACCGTTATTAAGCGCTTCTCCTGTACCCCAATTCCAGAACCAGTGCCAGTTATAATGAATAAGATTATCACGGTATGGTTTTCGGGGTGCCGGTCCCTGCCAGAGCTCATAATCAAGCCACGATGGCACGGGTACCTCTTTACCTCTGCCAATCGGGGGACGGTTGTTTGTATACCATGTCTTGGCAAAATAGGGACGGCCAATTATGCCTCCATGTAGTTCTTTTATGCCTGCAACAACGTTCGGGAACGAACGCCTCTGATTGCCCATCTGCATTACAACCCTGAATTTTTCTGCCGCTGCAACAAGTAACTCGCCCTCAGCAGGATTATGACTGCATGGTTTTTCGAGGTAAACATGTTTTCCTGCCCTGGCAGCCAGGATAGCCGCAGGAGCATGCCAGTGATCGGGCGTTGCAATTATCATGGCATCGAGGTTCTTGTCCTCAAGGGCCTTCCTGAAATCGGGACTTGCTGCCGGGCGCCTCTTCCCGAGTTTTTCAATGCTGTCGGAACATGCAGCCTCAGCCCTTGAATCTACATCACAGACATATATTATATCAGTGTTCTCCTGTTTTAAAAAGGTCGCTGAAAGGGCTTTGCCCCTTGAGTTTACACCCATCACCGCAAGAATTACCTTTTCGTTGGCTCCAATAATAGACGAGTAGCTCTTTGCACTGAATCCGGGCAGTACTCCTCCGGCACTTATCGCTGCAAGAGCCGTGGCTGATTTTTTAATAAATGATCTCCTCGACTTGTCCATGATATTCAGAATTTACTTTTATTAAAATTTAATTTTGCGGGCTTTTTTCCTTGCATCATCCAGTACACCCTCCGTTTCAACAGGTATGCCACCCTTATTTTTGCTGACATCAGCAGCCTGCATGAATGTAAAGATCTCAATAGTTTCCTCTCTCCTGACCGGCTCCTGACCTGTCCTGAAAAATTCAAGAATCTTAACCAGGAGAGGATCATAACCGGCGTACTGACCAAGTGTCATTGTACCTGTCTCCCCAAAAACAGTTCCTCCGTAGCCGCCCTTCCCCGACCTGATTCCCCTGAATGTACCAACACGACCTCCATCCCAGACACCCGTCACAAGATCTGTATCCGGAGTGCTGATACGGGCAACTGTTTTGCACCCTGTTCCCATTACGGCAAAGAGAGTTTCCACCCCGTGGATCCCGTACCAGAAAAGATCGGGATGTGTCTTTTCGAGGGAGCACGGCGAAAAGGTATCGGCTCCTGTAACCTTTCCGATCTTTCCGGCTGCTATTTCAGCTGCGCCTTCGATATACCTGAGTGAAGATGATGTGAAAACAGGGACTTTATAATGATCTGCGGCATCAAATATTGCAAGAGCATGTTCAAGACTGGCGGCAAGAGGTTTATCGATAAAGACTCTTTTCCCGGCTTTGAGAACAGCGAGAGCCTGTTCGAGATGAAGCCGCCCGTCATTAGTCTCGAGCAGTACATAATCTACCTCTGAAAGAAGTTCGTCAATTGAACCCGCGATCCTGACACCAAGTTTTTTTACTTCCTCAGTATAACCCGGAATCCTGTCGGCGCTCGATTTTATATCGCTGCTCCCTCTGGGATAGGCTGTAACAATCCTGAATCCGGCGAATTCAGGTTTGGGATCGGGGGAATTTATTGCTTTTGTAAAGGCTATGCTGTGCGAGGTATCAAGCCCTATGATCCCTATCCTTCCTGTCGCCTGACTGCCTGGTGAAAAGACCGGTTTGGCTGATGCAAATCCAATCCCTAATCCTCCGAGTGCAGCTGTTTTTACAAAACTTCGACGGTCAAGTTCTTTTTTCATAATCTGTAATATGTAAGGTTCTGAAAAGTTGAATATTTTCTTAAAGTTAAGTAAAATATTTAAACGAAAGAGTTGTTTCAGAAGTCCTTAGTGAGGCTCAGTGCTGTTTGAAAAACCTGAATATTTACTTCAGGTTGCTCTGTTGATCTCTGTGTAACAATTAGTTAAGAGCTTTCACAGAGGGACACAGAGGTGCCACAGAGGTCCACAGAGGAAATTTCTGATAGCCCCAAATGGACATAAAGGAATTGCTTAACTTACAGATTATAAGTAATTATCAGTTGTGGCCTCATCTTAGGATCAGCATAATCGCCCGACGCAAACCGGAAACCAGGGAACTTTTCGTCTGGCCATAGCTTAAATAGCATTCCGTAATTTGGCAATGCAGAGGCGGTCATCGGGAATATCAGCTTCGTAACATCAATATCGATAAAGTTTACATTTCTTATGAACGGAGCTATAAAAACCTGCCCGGCTTCAATTGTTTTTGGCTGCGTATTCCAGGTTACCTTCCCCTCTTCCCATGGCTCAATGATCTGCTGAAGCACACCCCCATACCATAAAGAACTTCCCGGGGTCAGAGAATCAGTTATATGGGTATTGTCGAACGGGATCGGCAGGTCGTAGGTAAGCCTCATAATCACGTTTCTGATCATGGCTGATTTTGGAATTGTGTCGAGATTAAAAGCTATCAGACTCCTGTTCGAACGCATTACTGTGAGAACCGGCTCTGAAAGAAATGTCGTTTCGAAATATTTATAATCACCGAAGTTCCTGTCGGGCTCGAGATTCGAGATCATTGCATCCTTACCACTATCGGGGCCCGGCTGAATGATGATTGTCTTCAGAGATGTGATCACCGGAATTCTAAGCACATAAGGGTTTTCTTTTGTGGCCGCCAGAAGCTCTTTCGCGGGAACCATTAATTTTTGAGAAGGATAACCCTCTTTTTCAACAACAAGCGTATAGAATTCAGAACCTCCCTGAATAACTACCTTATTGACGGTGGGTTCAAGTTTATATGTATAATGCCAGCCGTTCCGGGAATAAACAGTAAGATTTGCAGTGGTGTATATAACAGGGGGCATAATTAACGGATCGTCAAGGATACAGACAGTCCAGAATTCGAGGGGAGTAATTATCTGCATCCCGAACGATGCATATCCGAATTTCTCCGGTGTTTGATTGCCTGTCGAAAGAACCTGGGGAACTATCTTTGTAATCTCTCCTCCTGAAATTGTGAAACTCAACGGGAGCGTGATGCTGCAGAGGTAGGCAAGGGGAGATCCCGCTACCGGAGCCGCATAAATAACTTCTCCTGAAGGGTTTATGACCATAAATTTGGTCAGCTTGTAGTCGCCTGTATTGATTTCAATATTTTCACTAACATATTCTGTCCCGAATCCATAGAGGGGAATCAGCTTATCGGTAAGGACGGGATTGCCCTTCAGGTCGGTTATTGTTACAAGTACCTTAAGCGATAAATTACTGCTGTCAGTAGCCGCTACCGACTTTGGGGCAGCCTCAGAGGGGAGGGTTACGGAGAATTCGGCTGTCCCTTGTGTTTTATTATCCTTATTGCTTATTTCACAGGAATTAAGCATGACTACCATAAACAAGGCCAGCGGAACCAGAATCGTTCTGAAGATTATTTTCATTTTTAGAAGTGTTTATCTGGTATAAAGTTACTTCAAAACAAAATAAAAGTCAAGAAAAAATTGTCATGCAAGTCATGCAAGTCCTGCAAGTCGTGCAAGTCCTACCAGTCGGTCTATTCAATAAAAACCTGCAAGACATCAGACCTACAAGACTGGCAAGACAATAAAAAAATTGATGATTTAAGTCCAAATTCCTAATTTTATGGTTATTAATTTAAATCGTGCTAAAATGGGAACAGTAAAAAATTTCGAAGATCTTGAAATTTGGAAAATGGCAAGAGAAATTGTCAATTTGATTTATTCTGATTTCAGGAATTGCCGTGATTTTGGTTTTAAAGACCAGGTAACAAGGGCAGGAATTTCTATTATGAATAACATAAGTGAGGGATTTTGTCGGAATAGCGATAAAGAGTTCCGTCAATTCCTCAACATTTCTAAAGGCTCTTCTGGGGAGATAAAAAATATGTACTATATCGCCGAGGATCAGGAATATATTGACAGCAAAATATCAATTGACAGACGCAACAAAATACAACGATTTATTAATAGTACAAGCTCACTTATGAAATACTTGCAGACGGGGGGGGGGAATAAATAAGTCATGCAAGTCTTGCAAGTCATGCTAGTCATGCAAGTCATTCTATTCCATAATGACCTGCAAGACCTCAGACTGGCAAGACCTGCAAGACCTTTATTTATTTATTAATCTTCCCCCATGTGTCTTTCAGCGAAACCGTTCTGTTGAAAACGAGTTTTTCAGGCGTTGAATCGTAATCGACACAGAAATACCCAAGCCTCTGGAACTGGAATTTTTCTAATGGGACGGCTGAGGCAAGGGAGGGCTCAACTTTGCAACCTGTAAGAACCTTTAGCGACTCCGGATTAAGAAAGCTTCTGTAATCATCTTCTTTTTGTCCCGATGGGTCTTCATGGTCAAAAAGCCTGTCGTAGAGCCTCACTTCTGCATCAACAGCCTGAATGGCAGAGACCCAGTGAAGCGTTCCCTTTACCTTCCTGTTCGAAGCCTCTCCGCCGCTGCGTGTTGCTTCATCATAGGTACAGTAGACTTCTTCAATCTCCCCGGTATCTTCATTTTTCTTAAACCCATCGCATTTAATAATATATGCACCTTTCAGTCTTACTTCCATGCCGGGTGCAAGCCTGAAATATTTGTGGGGAGGGACCTCCATGAAATCGTCCTGTTCAATGAATATCTCGCGGCAGAAAGGAACAAGTCTGGTTCCGTGCGACTCATCCTCGGGATTATTTACAAGCTCAACCTCTTCATACTTTCCAACAGGATAATTGGATATCAGGACCTTCAGAGGATTAAGGACTCCAAACACTCTTGGAGCCCTTATATTAAGATCTTCACGTACGGCATGTTCGAGAAGCGAAACATCATTTATTGCTTCAACCTTTGTATATCCTATCAGATCAACAAACTTCCTTACCGATTCCGGGGTATAGCCTCTTCTCCTCAGTCCGCACAGCGTAGGCATCCTCGGATCATCCCATCCTGCTACCTTTCCTTCCCTGACAAGTTCAAGAAGCTTGCGCTTACTCATCATCGTATATGTGAGGTTGAGGCGGTTGAACTCGATCTGTCGCGGACGATAATCGTCATTTTTTAACTGGTCGATAAACCAGTCATAGAGAGGGCGGTGAACTTCAAATTCGAGCGTGCAGAGCGAATGGGTGATGCCTTCGAAATAGTCGCTCTGTCCATGGGCAAAATCGTACATGGGGTAAACATTCCATTCATTGCCTGTACGGTGATGGGCGCTCTTAATTATTCTGTAAATAATTGGGTCGCGCATATGCATGTTCGGGGAGGTCATATCGACCTTTGCTCTTAATACACGGCTGCCTTCGTCGAACTCTCCCTTGTTCATCCTTTCGAACAGGTCGAGGTTCTCAGCAACAGTACGATTCCTGAAAGGGCTTTCAGTTCCGGGCTGGGTTGGAGTCCCCTTTTGTGATGAGATTACGTCAGCGGGCTGATCATCAATATAGGCCAGCCCCCTGCTGATAAGAGCTTTGGCAAATTCAAAGAGTCTTCCGAAATAATCTGAAGCGTAAAACTCCCTGTTCTCCCAGTCGAAACCAAGCCAGTGAATATCTTCCTTTATCGAATCGATATATTCAACTTCTTCTTTAACCGGATTTGTATCGTCGAACCGGAGATTACACTTGCCTCCGTATTTCTGCGCCATACCGAAGTCGAGACAGATTGCCTTTGCATGTCCTATATGGAGATAACCGTTAGGCTCCGGCGGGAAGCGTGTGACAATCTTCCCGCCATTTTTTCCAGCCTTCAGGTCTTCTGCTATAAACTGTTCAATAAAACTTATGGATGGTTTGGATTCTTCCCTATCCTTTATATTCTCGTCATTCATCACTTGAAATTTTTGGTCTACAAAAATAGAATGAAAATGAGTTACTATCTCATAATGATCCTGATATTTTATAGGCTGTAGAAAAGAATGTTTATTAAATACCAAGACACATAGGTTTCTGCAATGACGCTAAGGATTAACTGAAAATCTCAAAATTTAATGCAAATTCTCTATGGCCCTTCGTGCCTTCGCGTCTTTGTGGCTATTCTTCAGCTTTTAAATAGGGTTTATGCCACGAAGGCGCAAAGACACAAAGTAAATCATATCAGAAAAGATATTTTTTGATTAACTCTTAGTAATTTTAACCTGAATTAAATGAAGCAATATTATGGGACTTATCCAGATAGAGAGTATGGAGTTTTACTCCTTTCATGGCCATTTTAAGGAGGAACAAATAGTAGGCAACAAGTTTAATGTCGACCTTACAATAGAAACTGACATGAAGCTTCCCCAAGAGACAGATAATCTCAGGGATGCGGTTGATTACCAGAGGGTATACAAGATAGTAAAGGCTCAGATGGAATTGAAGTCGCATCTTCTCGAACACATAGCCGGACGGATTCTGGATGCTCTTTATACCGAAATTGAAGGGATAAACAGGGCAACTGTGAAGGTATCGAAGATGAATCCTCCAATGGGAGGGAAGATAGGCTCAGTAAGCATTGTCCTTAGCAGGTAAGCGCTTTTAAAGAAACAACAGAACAGAAGTGATCAGGGTAGTCGCAATCACGAAGTACCTGTAGAAGCTTTCGGAAAAGAGCTTCACAACACGTATTCCGATGAAGATCCCCAGGGCGATTACCGGAATTGAGATGATCCCAAGGATCAGGTAATCGAAGGAAATATTCTTCCAGACAAGGATCTGGAGAGGCATTTTTCCCGTATTCATAATCAGGTAGAGCCAGGCGCTGGTTCCGATGAATTCTCTCTTGGGAAGTTTCATCGAAAGAAAATAGAGATTGAATATCGGTCCGGCAGAGTTTCCGATCATCGTTGCAAAACCGCCAGCGAGGCCCATCGAAAATCCGAACATTGGGTGGTGGGGGACGTCACTCTCTTTCTTTTTCCTTAAGTCGTTTAATATCATAAGAATGAGCATTATCCACACCACTGAGAGAAGTACCAGCCTGAATTGGTTGTCGTTTATCATTTTACCGGTAATCAGGGCAATTGTTATTCCCACGGCAACCCATGGCAGTATTTTCAGGATATGCTTCCAGACCGCGCTTCTGTGATAATAGGTAACCGCCATTATATCGGCAGCTATCAGCATCGGCAAAATCACACCTGTCGACTCCTTTGCTCCGAAAATCATTGCCATAACAGGAACTGCTGCAAGGCCGAATCCGCTGAGGCCTGCCTTTGACATGCCAAGCAAAAGCGCTACTAAAAAGAATAATAGAAGATAACCAGGTGTAAGGTTTGGATTAAGGGAAAGGAGGAAAGAATTCATTAATTTCTTTTCTGGGTGCGTAATTTGCACGGCAAATATATTAAATGAAGACCTTAAATCAATACGAGATTTTTCTTCAATATTGTATTTTCAGATTGATAGATTCCGGACCTGTTATCTCTGTGTCACTCTGTGATCCTCTGTGCCCTCAGTGTAAGTTCTTAATTTTGGTTACACAGAGATACACAGAGAACCACAGAGAACCACAGAGGTTAAAAATATTACCGGTAATGAAAAAACCATAGCTATGAATTTTTCAAAACAAAAAATCGTTATCAGTAAGCTGTTTTACCTGTTTTTTAAACTATTTATGCTCTTATTTGTATTCCTTTGCAGATTAGATGAAAAAGAACACAGAAAAATCGTCATCCGGGCCACCGAAAGAAAAGGGTTCGAACCCCGGGATTTTCAGCGTGCTTAAGTCTTACTCGGGAAGAGTGACAGCGCTTGTAATAATGGCACTTGCAGGAAGTGCTGTGAACCTGCTCATACCCAAGATAATAGCTCACGGGATCGATGCCTTCTCAGCAAACAGGTTTGATTTCAAAACAGTTGTTATTGAGTTTGTCGCTGCCTCTGTGGCGATTTTCGTATTTACATTACTCCAGAACATATTTCAGACATATACATCCGAAAGGGTGGCAATGGACTTACGGACAAAGCTGTCGGATAAGATCTCCCGTCATAGTTATTCCTATGTCCTGAAGACAAATCCCTCAAGATTGCTTACAAACTTAACTTCCGATGTCGATTCAGTGAAGATGTTCGTGTCGCAGGCCTTTGTAATAATTATCTCCTCGGTGTTTGTACTTGTCGGAACCTCGGTACTTCTGATCACTATCAACTGGAAGCTTGCCCTCGCTGTTATTACTATAGTACCCGTTATTGGAGGAGCATTCTACATCGTATTCAAAAGAGTAAAGGTGCTATTCAAAAAGAGCAGGGAAAACGTTGATGTTCTGAACAAGATCATAAATGAAAGCATAATGGGCTCGGCGCTGATAAGGGTATTAAATTCGCAGCAGCCTGAAAGCACTAAATTTCTTGAGACCAATGTTGTTTCACGCGACATAGGATTGTCGATACTCAGACTCTTTTCGACCCTGATACCCATAATAATGTTTGTTGCCAATGTCGCTGTAGTAATAATACTGTCACTGGGAGGACATTATGTGGTTGCAGGGAATATGTCGCTTGGCAATTTTGCGGCATTCAACAGTTACCTGATGATGCTCATATTCCCGATCATGATGATAGGATTCATGAGCAACATCATCGCACAGGCTTCGGCCTCATATCAAAGGATTACCGAAGTACTTATTGCCTCTGAAGATAATGAGACAGGAACTATAAACAGTAAGATTAAAGGAGATATTCAGCTGAAGGACATTTCACTTTCATATGGTGAAAAACCAGTCCTGAAGAATATCTCATTTAAAGTAGCTGCCGGAAGCAAGACTGCAATTATCGGACCTACGGCAGCCGGGAAGAGCCAGCTTTTGTACCTTCTTACCAATCTTATGCCCCCGACATCAGGCTCAATTGAATTCGACGGGATTAAGGCGGATGACTATACAAGGGAAATGTTTCATAGTCAGATAGGTTTTGTCTTTCAGGACAGCGTTATCTTCAATATGAGCCTTCGCGAAAACATTGCCTTCAGCGATAAGGTTACCGATGAGTCGCTTGCCAAGGCTATAGAGACAGCCGATCTGACAGGATTCATCGATTCGCTGCCCGACAAACTTGACACCATTGTCTCGGAGAGAGGTACAAGCCTTTCGGGCGGACAGAAGCAACGAATTATGCTCGCAAGGGCGCTTGCCGTTAACCCGAAGATCCTCCTGCTCGACGATTTTACCTCACGTGTCGACAGGAAGACCGAAAATAAAATACTTTGTAACCTCCAGAACAACTATCCGGGTCTGACACTTATTTCTGTAACACAGAAAATTTCACCCGTCAAGAATTTTGAACAAATCATTCTTCTGATGGAAGGAGAGGTTGTTGCGGCCGGAAAACATAAGGAGCTGATTGAGAGTTCGACCGAATATGTGCAGATCTATAATTCACAACGAAGCACACACCACTATGAACTATAACCTTTATCAGCCCCCGGACTTACAGGAGCCGAAGAAGACAATTCTTGAATCGCTGCGTAAACTCCTTACAATAATCGGAGGGGAACGGAGAAACCTGATAATATCGCTTTCTGCTATTTTCGTAAATGCAGTGCTCAGCCTTCTCGGGCCCTATCTTGTCGGTTATACGATCGACACCTATATCCAGACAAAGCAGTTTCATGGAGTACTTGTTTTTTCATCGATACTAATGGGTCTTTACATCATTGCGTTTGTAGTAAACTATATTCAGATGCGGATGATGGGAGGAATAGGGCAGAGGATGCTGTTCAGGCTGCGTAATTCAGTGTTTGATAAGCTTCAGGAGCTGCCGCTCGACTTTTTTAACCAGAACAAGGCAGGTGATCTCATTTCGCGTATCAACAACGATACTGATAAGGTAAACCAGTTTTTTTCGCAGTCGCTGATGCAGTTTATTGGAAGTATATTTACAATGGCAGGCGCTGCCGTCATCCTGCTTTCTCTGAATCTTACTCTCGGACTTGCAGCCCTGACACCGGCTTTAATTGTCTGGATCTTTACAAGGTTAGTCTCTCCCTGGGTTAAGAGCATGAATGCAGAAAGTCTCAGAAGCACAGGAGGGCTGAGTGCCGAGATCCAGGAAAGTCTGGCTAACTTTAAGATAATCATAGCCTTTAACAGGCGCGACTATTTCAGGAAAAGGTTCGAGAAGGCTAACGATGATAACTATAACAGATCAGTGAAAGCGGGAGTTGCCAACAATGTCCTGATGCCTGTTTATTCCCTGGCTGCAAATATCGGACAGCTGATTGTCCTGGCCCTTGGTATTTACCTCATTACTAAGGGAAAATTCTCAATAGGTCTGCTTGTAAGTTTCATATCATATATCTCGAACTTCTACAATCCGCTCAGGCAGCTTGCTGCCTTGTGGGCCAGTTTCCAGATAGCAATGGCCGCATGGGACCGTATTTCGAGGCTCCTGTCGCTCCGGAGCAACCTCCTGAAATCAGATCTTAACGGATGCAGGGAATCGTCATCATATCTTGAATTCAGGAAGGTGTCATTTACATATCCAAACGGGAAAGAGGTACTTCACAGGGTGAACTTCAACCTTGAAAAGGGGAAGACTTATGCCTTTGTGGGCCCTACCGGCGGAGGAAAAACAACAATCGCATCGCTTATCTCGAGGTTATACGACGCAACAAAGGGAAACGTAATACTCGATGGACAGGATATAAGGACATATGAATCTCAGGAACGAAGCCGTAAAATCGGGTTTATTCTGCAAGATCCTTTCCTGTTTACGGGTACGGTTCGGGAGAACCTCTTATATGGTTTCGATGACTGGAAAAACCTTTCGGATGGCGAACTCGAAAAGGCGATTGGCGATGCAGGCCTTGAAACCCTCCTGGCACGTTTTGACCAGGGACTGGATACCATGGTAAAAACCACCGGTGATGGTATAAGCCTTGGACAGAAACAGCTCATTGCCTTTATGAGGGCAGTGCTCCGTAAACCTGAACTGCTTATTCTCGACGAGGCTACAGCCAATATTGATACGGTAACCGAGCAATTGCTCGATACGATTCTTAAACAACTTCCGGAATCGACTACCAGGGTGATAATTGCTCACAGGCTCAACACGATTGAAAATGCCGATGAGATCTTCTTTGTGAATACCGGCAAAGTTGTCAGGGCCGGATCATTCCGGGATGCTGTCGATCTTCTTATGCATGGAAAAGAAGAGGGACTTGCTCAAAAAACAGGATGAGAAAAGCAGATAAAACCATCTGTTGAATGATGTACAAATAATTTAAATCCAGGTAAATGTAAAATAGGCTCTGTTTATGAGTATCTTTGCCGCATGAGTAACGAAATAACAATACCCGCACATTTTCCTGAGTTAAAGGAGGAAGATGTAAAAGCAGCCGACAGACGCCGTGAGAAGTATTCCCATACCAGGGATTTACTTGCTAAGGAGAATAACGATGCTATTGCCCTCAGGCTTGCCAGAGATAAAGATAAAGAAGGGCAGGTCTAGACAGGGATAGTTTATCCTCAATTACTTTCCGGGCATAATTATTATTGGCCTTTATCTCTGGTCCAAACCTATTGGGCCAAGGATTAAGGCGATGTCTTTTTAACCAGTAACTCCATAGGAGGCGAACATAGGAATGATGATCATAAGGTCAGCGCCTTCATGGATCAGAATTGGGATTTCTTTTCGTTGAAAATTACCTGAACTTTTCGCGAAGTTCCATCATTGGCTTTTCGTAAAACTTATAAAGTATATACGAACCAGATAGTGAAAATATCCAATACCAGGTATATCTTACAAAAACCAAAGTCTTCCCGGTCAGGGAAAAGTTATCAAGTAAGTTTATACCAAATTCATAAAACATTGATAAGTTGATCAGGTATAATGAATAAGAGATTATACTGATAAAGGTGAAAAATTTGAAAAATAAACCTTTCCCCTTTTTATATTCACTCAGGAATGGCAATATTAACAAAACCCCTAGTGACACCAGGCTGAATGAGAAAACACAGTTATACAAACCAAATTCAACCCGCGAGGTAATCAATTTATGAATAATCAGAATACTTATCCCGGCAATAAACAGGATATCTTTATATTTCTTCCATGCTTCCCTGTAATAAAATGCTACCAATGCACCAACCATTCCGAACATGTTGCTGTCGAGCCTTGTAATTACCTGTTTACGGAGATTCAGGTTCCAGTCTTCATAGGAATCAATATTCAAAGTCGCAAATTTAATATACCTGAAAATAAGGCATGTAATCATTACTACGAGGGCAGTAGAAATAATTGCCTTAGGAACCGAAGACTTAATGACTCCGACCAGGAAAAATATAGTAATTGGTATAATGAGATAAAACCACTCTTCCACACTTAAACTCCATGCTTCAGAAAAAAAAGCCGGGTGGGGCTTATTCCAGTTTTGTGTCAGAAAAACGTATTCAAATTTATGTAGGGGATTATTAATTACACCCTGGGTAATGAAAGGTATTAGAAGGACTAATAAAAAGAGAACTAAATAGTAGTTTGGCGCTGTTCTGAGCCATCTTCTTATCCAGAAATTAAAAAGATTCTTGACTGTTGGTTTATTCTTTTCAAGTGTTTTGATTAAAATCCCGCCGATTAAAAAACCGCTTAGGACAAAAAACATGGAAACACCATCGTAAGTAAAAAAAACCATGATTTCCCTGAATTTGTCCGGAAGAAAATAGGATCCATGTTGTATCAGCACAAAGAGTATTGCCCATGCCCTTAATAAGTCCAGGCCACAAATCCTGTTCGGATCAAAATGCAATTTTAAAAAATTGATCCTGAAAAGATGTGATCTTGAAGTATCCAATTAAAATTGTATTGTTTTTTTCCCCATTTTTATTAAAACAAGCAGACCTGTTAAAATGTTCACTTAACCTTTAATTTTAATGGGACCGGAAAATCCTAAATGCAATTGCCACGAAGACACGAAGACGCTAAGTCTCACAAATAGCATATTATTAATCAATTACCTTGGATCAACTTCGTGCCTTTGCGCCTTCGTGGCAAAAAAAAGACTTTTCGGAGTAGGTTCAACTTTGATTTGCTTTTCTTCTGTTGAACCGATTAAATGAAAAGTCAATAAAATCAAGTAGCGGTCCTGTCATAAAAGTTGTGAATAATGCCATTAATATCATTATTGAAAATATTTCAGGACCTAAAACACCTAAGTCATAACCGATATTTAAGACAATAAGTTCCATCAGTCCCCTTGTATTAAGCAAGACTCCAATTGACAGGGAATCTTTCCATGACCGGCCTATAATTCTTGCGGTAAGGGCACTGCCTGCTAGTTTGCCAATAATTGCCACACTAATTATTAAACCGCAAAAGGCCCATAAATGACCTTCGTTCAAAAGGCCTATCTGAGTTCGAAGACCTGTAAACGCAAAAAATATTGGTAATAACAATATTGTGCTTACATCCTCAATTTTATCGGTTAGTATTTCTTTAAACCTGATATTGTTGGGCATAACTACACCAGCAATAAAGGCACCAAACAGAGCATGAATGCCAATAATTTCAGTAAAATATGCTGAAACCAGCATGATAAAAAACGAAATGCTGATTATTGTTTTATCAAATTTCCCCGCTTTCATACGTTTCTCGCTCATTTTCTGAAGAGAAGGCTTAATAATAAAAAGCATAAAAACAATATAGGCAACCGCAAGGCCGATAGTAAATAACGAGCTTGTTATACTGCCGGCTTTTTCAATTGCTATTGCCGCCGCAAGAAGGCACCATGCTGTTATATCATCGGCAGCTGCACAGGTAATTGCCAGAACACCAAGGGGAGTTCTGCTCAGGCCACGCTCCTTAATAATTCTTGCAAGCACAGGGAATGCGGTGATACTCATTGCAATACCCATGAATAAAGCAAATGAAAGAAAGCTTACATTTTTTGGCGCAAGCTCTACGAAAATATAGTATGATACACAGGTACCCAGGAAAAAGGGAAAGACTATACCTACCTGGCTTATTATAAAGGCATCATGAGTTTTGCTTTTTATTTTGCTTAGATCCAGCTCCATTCCTATGACAAACATAAAAAATGCTAATCCTATCTGACTTAAGAACTGGAGCGACATAAAAGAATTATGAGGAAAAATCAAGGCAAAGAGGTCCGGGAACAGCCATCCCAAAATTGAAGGACCTAAAAAGACACCTGCAATAATTTCCCCAATAACTGTTTGTTGTCCCAGTTTTCGAAAAGCAATCCCGAATAATCTTGAAGTAAAAAGGATAATAATCACCTGGAAAAGTAAAATGCTCAGAGGATTCTTTGAGTTATTTAACAACTGGTTAACCATCTTCGCTTTAAAGTCAAATACTGCCTGATATGCATTTTCCTGAGGTGCAATGTTCTGACCGGAAGAATTCTCCTGATTCGGGCGAACAATAGTGCTGCCCTTCTCTATCACGTATAAGGTTAAGGAGGCAAAAACTCCGATTAATAATATATATGTTATTATCTTCTTCATTATCAACATTATGTTGCTTTACGGCCAGTGGTTTTAGACCATATTGCCAGGGTGCCCTGAACAAAAACTGCCTTCAACAATATAGCTAACCTTAACTGCAAATTTAATGATTTAGATCAGGTAAAATTACCGGTATCAAAGCATTAAATTGTTGCGGGATTGAGTTTCTTTTTTTGGCACACAAGTACCGGAAAATGATAATGATTCTTTAATTTTAAGACATTAATTCTTTCTGCAAAATGGGAATCTATCACTTAAATCTTATACTTTCAATTATTGAAGTTCATTTGAAAGTCAACCAAAGCTATATCAGGATTAGCAATAGTAAAATATGGATACAATCTGTGACAACTACGAGAATTTACTGAGTTTGCAAAGCAAAGATATGTGTACAGATCGAAGAAGTTTCTTAAAGAGAGTCGCGGCCGGTTCTGCGGGACTTATCTATGGCAGGATTTCATTTAATCTTCCTGGTGCCGGCGATCATGGCTTCCGAACCTGTCAACCGAGGATATCCGGTTTGGCTAATCCGGTTTTCCCTTTTTACAAATATGCTAATGTTTATAATATCGGAGAATATATTCCGAAGGATCAGGGGGGAAAGTTTATCCAGATGGAGCTTATCGGTTCTGAAGACGACAAGATTATAGTTGAAGCTGTAAGGAAAGGACTGATAAGAAATATTTACGGAGACCCTGCAGGGTGGAGCAAATTTGAAAAGACAGAGGTTGAAAAGAGTGTCTGGCTAAACAGGTTTTATTTCCTTCCGTCATTCGCACGGCAATATTTTATTTCAGGGGACAGAAGTTATCTCGTCGATATGATGAGTATTCTGACGACATGGTTAAATGATAACCCGTTATTGCCTGACTCCCCTAAAGCCACTTATAACTGGCGTGATATGCAGGCAGCATGGCGGTCGATCCATCTTTCCTGGTGTTATTTTCTGGGTTCTGAAGGGCTCACAGAACAGGAAAGGGGTATCATACTTAAAACTCTCAGGGATCACTCTTCAGTTCTTCTTTCAGGATTTGCCACACAACCATTGAATGAATTTAATCATCAGTCGCATGGAGCGCTGGCCATGCTTTACCTTGGACTGCTTTTTCCTGAGCTTGGCAGGTCGGATGAGTTGATCACTTCTTCGATCAGGATTCTGACCCATCATCTTGAATCTGCCTTTTTTGAGGATGGAGGTAATGTTGAACAGATGTTCGGATACTATCCATTCGAGGCACATATTTTCAGGGATGCCTTCCTTCTGATGAAAGAGAATAATATGGAGATCCCCTTAACATTTCAGCCGATGCTGAAAAAGATGGCTGATTTTATTGTTTCAGTTGCTCAGCCTGATGGTACAATGCCTCCGGTAAATGATTCCTTTGAAATGCCTGTTGCTGTGATCGTCGCTACGCTATATGAGACTATAGGGAAAGAAGAAAGGGATTCAATTCCATCTTCCCGTTATTTTCCTGAAACCCAGATTGCTGTTCTGAGAAGCAGCTCCGAATATGAAAAACCCTGGTATTTGCTGGTCAATCCAGCCTTAACTGTTGGTTCACATGCTCATGCAGGAAATCTTGCCCTGAATCTCTGGTACAATAATAAGCCTTTCCTTATTGACAGCGGATGCGGAAATTATGATAATCCGCTATTGTCAGAATGGTACCGGACGTCTAAAGCTCACAATACGGTGCTGATCGACGGTAAATCAGATGAAGCTACTTCCGGCAATCTTCTCTGGGTCCCGAAGCGGACTACGCAAAACCGGATTGATAGGTGGGAGACAGGAAATGGCTTTCATTATTGCCGGATGATATCGCCGGCATCGGAAAATACTAATTCAGGAGTTACCTGGACAAGAAACA
The DNA here is from genome assembly GCA_903844815.1 of uncultured Bacteroidota bacterium. GTDB lineage: Bacteria > Bacteroidota > Bacteroidia > Bacteroidales > VadinHA17 > LD21. The sequence continues at coordinate 20,684 of CAIMVD010000011.1, forward strand.
TAGCCCTCGTAAAGGATATGTTTACTGTTGTTTATGACTGTTTCGAAAGCAAAAAAAGGCATAAATATGAATTGTTTTTTCATTTTCCTCCTTCGGAAGTTAAAATTAATCATGAAAGGAAAAGTTTTACAGTAATATCTGATGACAATATTGCGCTGGTACCTGCAGATCCGCTGGTAATCAGCAATATGTTTCTGTCAGAAGGAATAATAAGCATAGAAGGGGTTGCCACCAAAGCGCCCATTGCCTCCTTTATTATTGAAGATGAAGGCACAATTCATTCATTTATTACTTTTTTGCCTTTGGAATGGCAGGGAAACAAGGTGAAAATCTTTAAAAATGTGTCAGAAAAGGGAGCCGGAATAAAAATTAGTGACGGAAACGGGCATGATACCTGTCTTCTTTTCAAATCAGATATTGCTGATTCTGTAAGGTTCTGGGGACATAATACAAGTAAAAGTTTCGAAGTCTTTTAATATCATAAGCCTCTTCACCTTTCGTGGTCATGATTTGGTAAATAAAAACGGCTACTCATAAAATATTGAGAGTTCCTGAAAAGAGTTGAGTGATAGCATAACGATTTATAAAATTTATTTCATATCTTTACATCCGAATATATAAATATATAGATATAATGAAGAAAAATGTAGGAACAATTGACAAAGCAATCAGGATTCTTGTTGCAGTCGTGGTAGTTGTATTGTATTTTACTCATATTATTTCAGGTGTTCTGGCAATAGTACTTCTGGCTCTGTCAGCAATATTTGTTGTAACAAGCCTGTTGAGTTTTTGCCCTATCTGGCTGGCTCTGGGTCTTAGTACCAGGAAGAAAGAATAGAGACTTTCTCTCCAGTTCATTAATTTCTTTCGGAAGTCTTTTTAGGTTTTCGTGATCCCGATATTGTCGGGATCTTTGTGTTGTCTTTCGTGTTTAAATTTAAATCAAGTGATACCAAAAAGATTTAAGTGATACTATAGCGATTCATTGAATATGTTTGCTATCTTTGCAGCTGAATAAATAACTGAAAACATGGATGCAAATTTGGAAACATCGTATAAACCAGAGCCTGTAAAGGAATTTTTCAAATCCAGGCCTTTTTGGAAAGCCGTTTTGAGCATAATCTTAGGTGGTGTGGGAGGATTTCTGATTTATCATTTTGTAGGATGTAAGACTAATGCCTGTGCAGCGGCCGGTAATCCTTATGTAACGATAATTACAGGAAGTATTCTGGGGTTTTTAATGACCTGTTCTGCCTGTTTTAAGTTGAAATAGTATGGATGTAGTTAACTTCCAAGATATTAATAGAAAAGAAAAAATAATGAAAAGAATATTCCTTATATCAGCAATTGTTAAATTACTGTTTTTGACCAGCATATCTGCTGGCAACACAGGTTGTACAAATAATGAAGGCAGAAATAGCCCTGTCGTTATTTCTCTTACAAATGATTCTTTTAAACAGTTGGTATTTAACTATGAAAAGAACAAGACCTGGAAATTTGAAGGGAATATGCCGGTAATCATCGATTTCAACGCAAGCTGGTGTCCTCCCTGCCGTCAGTTATCACCGATAATTGAAGAAATTGCTAAGGAATACTCCGGCAGGATAGTTGTCTATAAGGTAGACACTGATAAAGAACAAAAACTTGCTCAAAGTATGGGAATAAAAAATTTACCGACATTGCTTTTTATTCCGGTAAATGGCAAACCACAGTCAACAGTAGGATTTATACCAAAAGAAACTCTTGTTAAAGCAGTCAAAGAAGTATTGCTGGTTAAATAAGCTTTGAATTTGCACCTGAATAGGTGAAGTTTTTTGCAGTTTTTTCGTAATAAAAACAGATGTCTCAAAAATCAGTGCATATTAATGCTTCATTTGGTTTTCAGGTGCGGGGGAGAAAACGGCTATTTGGGGAAATCGTCCGTTTATTTTGATTGCACTTCCAAAGGAAAAACTGATTTATGTGACATCTGTTTTTATAGAATCAGATCAGATTTTATGGTTTCAATTAATTATGGTATCAAGTACAACTGGTCATAGAGCCTGATCTTATCCTTTATCGCAAGTTTTATCTGATCCTTTAACAGAAGAAGATCCAGCTCAAGCATCAGGGTACAGTCCTGATCCTGAATAACTAATCTGTCCTGGTCGAAGAGTTGAATCTGATCCTGGTCAAATAATTGTGTTTGATCCTGGTCGAACTGATGAATCTGATCCATCTTAAGTATAAGAATACAATCTTCATCATTCAGCTGCAATCGGTCCTGATCAAACAGTTGTGTGAGATCATTGATGGGGTCTTGGATCCTTGTTTTGTCTTTTGTGAAGGTCTGAGCTGAGATGCCGGCACTAATCATGAGGGCCAGGGCAACCATTAAACTTTTACTTTTCATTTTTTATTTGTTTAAGTTAATAATGTATTGATGACATCAAAAATAGTTTCACGAAAATGAAGAAATGATGAATTTTTGAAGATTTTCAAAATAGATGTAACCTCTTTCATTGGAAAACCATTGTGATTTTAAAGAGAAAAAATCCAAAATCAGGCGTAGGAAAATCAGTGTTTTGGTTTCTAAACATTGATAATCAGTTTAAATTTCTGAAAATGGTTGCGGGGATTTAATAAACCCGTCTCAAAAGTGAAACTATAACGACTGGACTATTTAAAAGAGATCTTAAATGACTAATTCATCATTTCTTCATCTTTCTTAGGTAAATTTGTTTTTTAATTACCGTAGTTGGTATGCGTCAGGGACAGAATTAGTGTAGTATAGTTGAATTAATAATATCATGCGATGAAGCAGTTGAAAATAATAGTACTTTTTCTTTTCCTTTTTTTCATACCGGGCTTTAAATGCCAGGCACAGTTAAGTGCCATAAAGGCAGATTCGGTGCAGGTAGTTAAGGAAAGTGGATCTGCAGGGAATAGTAAAAAAACACAGGCAGGTACTGGTAACGTGGCCAGTGGTCAGAACGTAAAACAGGTAAAGGGAGCCAGACCTGATATGAGCAAAGCGAGTGGGGCAAGACCTCCGGTAATAACACGACCCTCAGGGTCTGTTGTCCCGCGTGGTATAGGCAAGCCTGCTGGTGCCGGAAGAAGAGGAGGACGTTAAAAAGTTAGAATATGAAGGGGAAAAAATTAGCAGCTGTCATATTGACTACTTTCATGGTCAATGCAATGATACAGGGGATGGCCGGAGCCTCTGTTAGTTATAACGAAGGAACTTCTCCTGCCGACACCACCATTGAAAAGGGTGAAGGTTCGCGGCATTCGCTGTTTACCGGATTAGGTTACGGAAGCAATATGGTCTACATGGGGTCATCAATCTCAGGAAACCAGCCTTTCGGTTATGGCAGCCTCATATATGGATTTGACAACAAACTCTATGCCTCTGTTTCTTCCATACATCTTTCAGGGCTCGATCCTTTCCTTCAGCTATACAACGGATCGGTTAGTTTCAGCCATGTTTTCAACTCCTGGTTCGATATCTCATCAACAGCCACGGGTTATCATGTTCATGAAGCTATAAGAGACTCTCTTCTGAGCGATTTTATTTATGGAGATATCACTTTTGGAATTGACTGGCGCTTGCTTTACACTACAATATCAGCCGGAGGACTGATTTCAAATGAAACCAGCACCTATTTTCAATTAAAAAACTCAAGATATTTCAAGACTCCCGATTTTTTCAGGAAGAAGGCTTTTATTTCATTCAACCCCTATGTAAACGTGTTATTTGGTACGCTGACAAGTTCTGAGACTACTTCAGTAATTACCGGAATAACCAGCACCAGTTCCTCCGGGAAATGGGGGTACGGAAAACAACAAAGCCAGTCGGTTCAGACAACAGATTACACAACCACTTCCAAGTCTTTCGCCCTCCTTGGGATCGATTTTGGTTTACCGGTGTCATTAAATACAGGCAGGTTTACCTTCGACACTGAAATCGGCTACTTTCTTCCAACCTATACTGATAATCTGTATCCTGCGCCGGAAGGCCTGGTTCTTACTTTCGGAGCCACCATAAGGATCTTTTAAGAAGAAAAATATGAATGTACTCATTGTTGAAGATGAAAAAAGCCTGGCCCGGGAGATAGGCTCATTCCTTAAATCGGAAAACTTTATCTGCGACCTGGCATTTACAGGGAAGGCTGCCTCAGAAAAAATTGCAGTTAATCTTTATGATTTCGTACTTCTCGACCTTGGTTTACCTGATTATAACGGTCTCGACCTTATTGTGGAGGCAAGAAAGAACAAGGTTGATACTTCCTTCATAGTCATTACCGCAAGAGGCGCTGTTGAGGACAAGGTGAAAGGTCTTGATCTTGGAGCAGATGATTACCTGGCCAAGCCTTTTGCCCTCGTAGAACTGCTCTCAAGAATAAATGCTGTCGCCAGAAGAAAGTTCAATTCGGTCTATTCCGATGTCGTTCTTGGTGAGTTTACAATGCTTGTACAGGCTCGTAAACTCCTGTGGAAGAACAGTGAAGTAGACCTGACACGAAGGGAGTTTGATCTGCTTCAGTACCTGGTGCTTAATCATGAAAAGGTACTTACCCGCCATCAGTTGTATGAACATATCTGGGGCAACATCCTCGATGACCAGTACGACAGCAATTTTATCGATGTTCACGTGAAGAACCTCAGAAAAAAAATTAATGCCTATGCACCTGCTGCGTGGTTTGAAACGGTGAGGGGGGTAGGCTACAGAGTTAGTACATCCTGACGGCCTGAATTGTAATTTGAAAATGGTAAAACTCAAAGTAAAGCTTTCTCTTTACAACCTGTTCTCAAAACTGGCTTTCACAGTGCTTTTTATCGTTTTCATGCCTTTTATCTTTGAAAGGATAAACCTCCGGCAGGTGGATAACGACTTGATTAACAAGAGAGAAGATGTTATCAGGATGATTTCGGAAATTGGAATAGAACCATTTGTGGAATCAGACTCAACAGGAGTCTTTGGAAGCTTCGACATACTTAAGGAGGAGTTTATAAGCCTTGAAAAGGTGAATCTTGAGGAGGATCTTAACTTTATAGAAGTTTCGGTACGGAAAATTGACAATGAAGAAATTACTTACAGGATTATCAATTATACATTTAAGATTGACGGGCAGCAATACCTTCTGGAGGTAGGGAAAAGCCTTTCAAGCATTCACCGTACCCAGGCCGACATTTACAGAGTGCTGCTGGTACTCCTTATTATCATAATTGCAGCAACTTTCCTCACAGATCTGCAGTATAACAATTATCTTCTCCGCCCTCTCGACAGGATTACGGGTAAACTGACAAATATTTCGACACCCTCGATGTTTGACAAAACCCTCGTAAATACCAAAACAACCGATTTTGTAAAACTCGACGAGTCCCTGGTCGGACTTATGGAACATATTGAAGTTCTCTTCAGGAAGGAGAAGGATATCACGGCCAATATCTCACATGAACTGCTTACTCCGATTTCAATAATGAGAAGCAAACTGGAGAATCTTCTTCTGACGGAAGGGATCGGCGAGAAAGCCGGATCGAAGATTGAAGAATCACTCAAAACTTTATACAGGCTTCAGACTCTTGTTAATTCTCTCCTGTTTATAGCACGAATAGAGAGCCATCAGTATCTCAGGATTGAGACCTTCACTGTCGGGTCTGTTCTGGAAGAGGTCTGCGACGAAATCAAACCAATCGCCGAAGATAAGGAAGTAACCCTGAAACTTGATGCAGACCAAGATCTTGAAATGCACGATGCCAACAGGTCTCTTCTCTTTTCAATGTTTTATAATGTTGTTAATAATGCAGTCAAAAACACACCAGGGGGTGGGACAGTAACCGTCAGATCTTCACTGGGTAATAGCAGTAAGCATATTGTAGAGGTTACTGATACAGGCAAGGGGATGACTCAAGACCAGATCAAAAACCTTTTTTCAAGGTTTAAAACTACGGTTGACAGAAGAGATGATGGCCATGGTATCGGCCTTGCCATAGCCAAGACAATAGCAGACTTTCATGAAATAGGGTTACAGGTGATTTCCGAAAAAGAAAAAGGATCAACTTTTTTCTTTACTTTCTTCAAATCTTCATAAATTCTTCATTTTCATGGGCTTATTTTTGACATATAAATAATAACAAAAAAATAAGACAATGAAAAAATCAATTATTCTTTTAGCAGCAGCCCTTATAGTAAGTGCAGTTTCCATGGCTCAGACCACAGTAACAACTGAAGTACCGGCTCAGGATCAGACAAGGGCAAGATTACATACCCAGACCGTGGATCCAACATCGCAAACGAGTCTCCAGACTCAGGACCGTCTTCAAACCAGGAGCCAGCTCCATACCAGCGATCAGACCGGGACCCAGACACAGTCAGGAACGATGACCAAAAAGCAGACAAGGTCAAAAAGCGGTTCAGGCAGCAGCGCAACAGCAGGTACCGCTGGCGCACGAACTCAGTCCTCATTCAATAACCCGGGAACCGGAAGTTCATCGATGATGAGGGGCTCAGGTGCAGGAAAAGGGGCCGGAAAAAGGTAGTATCCCGGCTTAGACCCAATGAGGCCGTCTCAGAAATAATTCTGAGACGGCCTTTTGCATTTCCTTTTCTGTTAGAAATCCATTTCCGGAGGATAATATGTTCCGGAATCCCGGAACTATTCTCCTTCATTTTTTTTAGTGGTGATATCAAAAAGATTTAAGTGATGTTATTGCGATTTATAAAAAATTTGAATATATCTTTGCATCAAGATATGTAGATGCGTATTTAAGCAGAAAATAATAGCGGATGAAGCATATCGGTAAAAAGAAAACCATAAAACAATTTTTTAAATGAGTTACACAGAAATAAACAAACGGTACAGTGAACTGGCAGGAACAACTTGTTGTCTCTCCTGTGGTGGTGCTTTTGATCATTCCGACCCAAAGCCGGGAGAGATTTGTATCGATCTGGGCAGTGGCAGGGGGACTGATGTACTGAGACTTGCTGAAATTACTGGTAAGGAAGGTTTCGTTTACGGCATTGACATTTCGGATGGGATGATTCAGAAAGCAAAAAGTACTGCAACCAAACTGGGAGTAACAAATGCTGAATTCATTAATTGTCCGCTTGAAAAAATCGCATTACCCGATGGTATAGCTGATCTTGTGATTTCGAATTGTACAATAAACCATGCTTCCGATAAACAATCTGTGTGGAATGAAGTCTTCAGGCTACTTAAAAATGGCGGGAGATTTGTTATAAGTGACATTTATGCCTCTGAACCAATTCCTGAAGAGTACAGGACCGATCCTGCAGCAATAGCAGAATGCTGGGCGGGATCGGTTACAAGGGAAGAATACCTTGATCAATTGAGAAAAGCCGGTTTTAATGTTGTCGATATACTCGAGGAATCATCACCCTACGAAAAAGGGAAAGCGATGGTTGCCAGCTGGACAATTGCGGGTATTAAACAATCGTGCAGTTGCTGCAAAAATTAAGGTTAAAATTATTATCATTTGCACTTATTTTATCAACTTTGTTGTGTATTCAAGCCACAGGTAAACCTTAGGTTACAATTAGTGTGATTCCAAAGAAAGCCTGAATAAAAACTATTAGTGAACTACTATTAACCAAATAATTAAGAACAATTATGAAAAGTGTAATTAAAAAGAAAGAAACCAGAAGTAACAGGAAAGTTGCACAATGTTGTGCAAAAATTTCAAGGAATGTAGCCGGCTGCCACGATTAATACTAATGAAGTACTCAAAGTATAATATCTTTTCGAAGATCAGGGGTTCGGAAAACTATTTCATAATAAACCTTCTGACAGGGAATGCTGATATAATGACTATCGGTGAAGCAGAAGAGTTGGAAGCATTCAGGAACGGGTCTGCCGTTATTAATGATGCTTTTTCAGCAAATCTGGTTGAAAACGGATACCTGGCCAATGAGGACGAAGAGAAAAAACTTTACAACAGCCGTTATCTGGATTTCATCGACTCACGCGAAGAAGATGAAATCCAGATATTTTTTGTGACGAATTACAGCTGCAACTTTGCCTGCAGTTATTGTTATCAGGATCAGTATAATAACCCCCATATTGAGCTTAATAACGAAAAAATTGATGCCTTTTTCGACTATGTCGGGAAGATGTTTGCCGGCAGGAAGAAATATATTACAATCTTTGGGGGAGAGCCGCTTCTGAATAGTCCTAAACAAAGGGACCTCATTACACGCGTTATTGAAAAATCGACCGAATCAAATCTTGATATAAGCCTGGTAACCAATGGCTATTATCTTGAAGAATATATTCCGATTCTTAACAAAGGAAGGATCAGGGAGATCCAGGTCACTCTCGACGGAACTGAAACCACACATAATGGCAGGCGGTTTCTTAAGGGAGGTAACGGTACATTCAGTAAGATTATAAGGGGAGTTGACAGCTGTCTGGAAAACGGGATAGAGATAAACATGAGAATGGTTGTTGATAAGGAGAATATCTCAGACCTTCCTGATCTGGCACGCTTTGCAATTGACAGGGGATGGACAAAAAGTCCTCTTTTCAAGACACAGATGGGAAGAAATTACGAACTTCATCATTGTCAGTCGGCACCCGACTTGCTCTTCGACAGGGTTTCCCTGTATGAACACATTTACGAACTGGTTAAAGTGCATCCGTATATTACTGAATTCTACAAGCCTGCTTATTCCGTTGCCAAATTTCTTTCGGAAAACGGGGAGCTTCCTGATCCGTTGTTCGATTCCTGCCCTGCCTGCAAGACAGAATGGGCTTTTGATTATACCGGAAATATCTTCTCCTGTACAGCCACTGTTGGAAAGGCTGATGAATCGCTTGGGACTTTCTTTCCTGAAGTAACACTTAAGACCGATATGGTAAGCCAGTGGGAAAACCGCGATGTAACAGCTATCCCGGAATGCAGGGATTGTTCTGTTCAGCTTGCCTGCGGCGGAGGATGCGGTTCTGTTGCAAAAAACAGGACAGGTAATGTTTGCTCTACCGACTGCCGGCCGGTAAAAGAATTGCTGGAACTTGGTTTTTCAGCCTATCTGGATAATAAGGGTGAATAATATTCGAATTAAATATTAAAAAAGTTATGAAAGAGATTAATACAGCAGAATTTGAAACAGAAGTTCTGCAATCAGACAAGGTGGTTCTTGATTTTTATTCAACTGAATGCCCTCCATGCGAGGCGCTTGCTTCAAAATACAACGAATTGTCGGTTCTTTATGGATCCGATATAAAATTCCTGAAGATCTTCCGCCAGCAAAACAGGGAACTTGCTGATAAATTAGGTATAAAATCATCACCGACACTGATGTTTTACAGCAACGGAGTCGAAGTAGCTGGCAGGTTATCCGGCGGTATTAAGCGGAGTGATATTATCCGCAACCTCGAAAGTATGCTACCTGGTGAAAGGGTCGAAAAAATTAAATCGCAGATTAAGCCAACGATTTCTGACTATGATGTGATAATCCTTGGAGCGGGCCCGGGCGGACTTACAGCAGGGCTTTATCTCTGCCAGGCAAAAGTAAACACTGTTCTTATCGACATAGCACTTCCCGGGGGCAATGTAGCCACAACTCATCAGGTTTCGAACTATCCGGGGTTTATAGAACCTCAGGCAGGATACATGCTCTCGCACAACATGAGCGAACAGACTAAAATGTGCGGAACTGTTTACAAGGTAGCTGTTGATGTCAGCAGCGTTGACCTTCATAAGAAAGAGATAGTAATTGACCAGTATGAAACTATCAGGGCAAAAAAGATAGTTATTGCCACAGGAACTACTCCAAATACAACCGGGGCAGCAGGTGAAAAAGAACTTAAGGGAAGAGGAATATCCTATTGTGCAACATGCGATGCCAAATACTTCGACGATAAGGAAGTTGTAGTTATTGGCGGCGGTAATTCTGCAGTTGAAGAATCGGACTACATTACGAGGTTTGCAAGTAAACTAACCATGGTTCACCAGTTTGACAAGCTTACTGCTAATAAACAAGCCCAGGAGAAGGCATTCAACAATCCTAAAATAAACATACTGTTTGAATACGAACCCAGGTCATTTACTAAGGATGGAGATAAGATAATTACAGAAATTGAGAATGTAAAAACTAAAGAGTCTCAGAAGCTCGTAAGCGATGGTGTCTTTATCTTCATTGGGATGAAACCCAATATTGAATTGTTTAAAGATAAACTTGAACTTGATAATTGGGGTTACATCAAAACGAATGAAGACATGAGAACAAGTCTTCCCGACATTTATGCTGTAGGGGATGTGATAAGTAAAAAATACAGACAGATAACTACTGCTGTTGCCGACGGAACAATTGCCGCTATGGCAATTGCAAAAGAACTGAATTAGATACCAGATGTTTGAAGCTTAATCGAAAGTCTGTTTATCAGAGTTTTTCCTTTGTGCTCCTTTTGATTAACCTTTGGGTCCTTTGTGTTTAAATTTTTAATACTTAAACACAAAGGTCAGAAAGGTTTTCAAATTAATTATGGCTGCAGGTATGTCCATGTTCATGATGTGCCTCATGCTGACGGCAACTGCTCCCACTGTCTTCAACCAATCCCGAGAGATAGAGTTTTACAACCTCTGTAGCATCACCCGAGCACCCGCGAATAACTTCTATTCCGCTGTTATTAAGTACGTTTATTGCGCCGCCGCCTATACCACCTGCAAGCATTACTGAGACTCCGTCAGCAGCAAGAACAGAGGCTATATCCGACTTGCAACCGCATCCCTGAGGTGAGGCCACTCTGTTCATTTCAGTAATTTCTTTCTTTTCGGATATGCTGAATACGCCATATGATTCACAATGACCGAAATGGCTGTCTATCTGATTCTCTTTCGTTACAGGAACTGCAATTTTCATTTTATATTAATTTGTTAGTTTTTGATTACTTTATTTTCAATTTAATTTTACTAATTCATTTTCTCCAAAAGCAGTACAGTCTTTGCATTTGAAGTGATTTTCAAGTCCCTCAATCAGTGTAAAGCATTTTAGCATCTGTTCCAGTCCTTATCTAACTGAGAATTCCCGCCTTCAAACTCTATTGCTTTCCCTACAACAAAAGATTTAGCTATTTGTTTTAATGCCTTGTTATAAATTAGCGAAAAAGTGGGACGGGACGACAGGGGTTTTAATAATCAAGCGTAATGATCCTCCCCTTTGTGAAACTGAAGAATTTATCTTTTTGAGCAACCTGAACTCCTTCCCTGAGATCTTCAGGAGCTATTCCTGCTATCTTCATGCATGTTGGACAGGCGTATACTCCCACACCTTTTTCAGCAAGTTTTTTGAGATAGGTATGAGCCGATTCAAAGTCGGCAAAAGTAATATCCTTTGCATTTTTAGTCAGAAACAGAACAGCATGAATATCGAGATAAACGATTACATCTTTGTCGTCCGACATCATGAGGGCCATTTTAAGGGGCATCAGAACACTATGCGGATCATCATAACACTGGGTGATGTGGATGAAGACACCATCCCTTACAGGGGTTTCAGGAGCAGCAGCAACAGGAGCGGAAGGTTGCTGCGGGGCCTGATTACATGAGGTAATCGCGAGCAAAAGTGCAAATACTAATACCAGGTTTTTCATTTTGATGATTTTTTGTTAATTGGATTAATAGAACAATTGGATTTATAAAGTTATGGAATCTGAACCGGTTTACTGGTCTGTATCAGGAAATATTCCAAAGGGAATTTTTAAACTTAATGCAATGTTTCTTCCCTGATTTAAGAGGTTTACTTCCTTCAGGGTAGATAAATGGTCGGTGTATTTTCTGTCAAAGAGGTTATTGGCACTTATAATTAACGACATCACCTGATTCCTGATTTTAATGTTCCCTCCAAAGCTTAAATCAAGGAGAGAATAACTGTTAGTCGCTGTTTCATCGGGAGCGGGATTATCCTGACGGAATGCAGTAAGGATATTTAAGGCAACAAAGGCATCGTGCAGAATCAGCAGTTTTTCTTTTTCTGCCCTAATTTCAAAAAATAACTTATGGGCAGGAATGAAGGGTAGATAATCACCATTATTCTGCTTCCCTGTAACTGATGTGAATGTCAGCTTCGAATGAAGCCATTTGAGCTGCTCAGGGTGGAAATGCAGAACGGCTTCACCTCCAAATAAATATGAGTCTGACTGTTTGTATCTGTATATTTTCATTCCGGTATCAGTTGTATCAGTAGTTGGCGAAATGAAAATGTAATTATTTACCCGATTGAAGAAACCGGCAAGATCAAAAATGAAATTTTCAATATGATAATGGATACTCATATCGAATTCGCGTGAGTTTTCGGGCAGAAGATCTGCATTGCCGATTTCGTAGCGCAGTTCATGAGGACCATTTGAAGTAAGTTCGGCAAGGTTGGGAGTGCGGTATGCGGCAGCAGCGTTCATCCTGAACAGAAGCTCTTCACTATAATTAAATGTAGCACCGGCCGAACCGCTGAAACTGCCAAAATACTTATTAACAGGGGGGCGATAAGTTTCCAGTTGGTCCGAAGAGCCCACACCAGAAGTTGAAATTGACTTGTAATCATAACGGATCCCGGTTTGCAGCTTTAGTTTTCTGAAGAAGGTACGCTGAAATAACCCGAATGCCGAAGTGTTAACGATTTTTGCATCGGGCAAAAGGATGGTTTCCCGGTTATTCAGGTTTTTATTATCCTGATTATAACCCTGAAACCCGATAATATATTCCGAATTCTCCTTTGATGGCAGATGCAGGATTGTTTCATATGAGAGTGTAGCCAGACGCATCTGGATTTCAACAACGTCGATCTCCCCAAAATGGACCAGTTCAGTGTTCTGGTAGGATGCATTTATATCGATCTTCGACCTTCCGGGGAATAACTTATTCTGGAAAGAGGTGAGATGAGTAGTAAACTGCTGGTACCATATTCCGGGTTTTCGGCTTCTGCCGGTGATCTCCTCAATGGCTTCATCTTCCACAAGCCCCAGTTTCTCGTTACTATAATCGTAAAAGATCTTGGAAGTGCCATATCTGCCTGTATATCCTGCATTGGTCTTGACTGATACTTCGTTAAAACGGGAATTTGGTACGTAGTCGCCACCTCCCTGCAGAAAATCGGAATTTGATTTCTGCCCGGCCCTGACCCCCGCGAAGAATTTTTTAGAAGCCCCTTTTATACCGAGGTTATTTGTAACACCAAGGGTATTTGAAAAGAGCTGAAGGTTGTAATCGCCTGTAATTGTACCCACTGAAGCTGGTTTCTCCTTAATGAAGTTGATAACTCCTCCTATTGCGTCGGAGCCGTAGAGCAGGGAAGCGGGACCTTTTATAATCTCAACATTTCCGATACCAAATTCATCAATGCCAAGAGGGTGATGACTCGAATACTGGTAGTTCTCGAATCGGACTCCGTTGTTCAACACAAGGATATCATTCATCGAGAGGCCCCGGATAACCGGCTTTGACACTCCACTCCCCTTTGAGATCATATCCACACCCGGTACACTTGTAAGAACTTCAGAGAAATTCGGAGTGGATTTTGTAAGTGCGGGGTCGGGCTTAAAAACGTCTACTTTAACAGCATTACCATGTTGGGTGGAATTATATCCCCCCGAGATTATTATCTCACCTGCTTCAACAATGGTTGGAATGAGTTCTATGTTAAGCTCTTTGCCTGAAGTGGTGAGATCAACTGTTTCAATCCTGTTAATGTATCCTACAAATGAAAATTGAATTTTTAATTCTCCGTTCGGGAGCTCAGTAAGTTGAAAATTTCCCTCATGATCTGCAATGGTTCCTTTATTGAGGTCAGGTATATAAATTGTAGCACCGGGTAAGGGTATATTATCCTTAGCAGTTATTCTCCCGGTAATTGTATTTTGTGCCCCTATGGAGTAATGAAATACCAGCAAGGTGCAAATGAAAATGAACTTTCTCATTTGTATCGTATTATAAAGTTAATAATTCAGGAAGATTTTAAGAAATGGATGTTTCAGACCTGAAAACCGGAGGCGCACGTAAAAGGAAGGAGAATTTGCAGAGATTACTGCAATCCCTGGAATCATAATTATTACAATAGCTGTCTTCGGGAATTTCCTTAAGGAAGCTAATATTCTCTATAGAGGTGTGAAAAACAGAAAACTCAAAATTGCATATTGCGCACTTCTCACTGAGAACAGTATGGGCTAGTTCATTTGCTGTTGGGAGCAGAACGTGCTCATGATGATGCTCAAGTTTGATTATTGACGGAAAGAGGAAGACCATCAACAAAAGTTGGGAGGCAATATTTTTTACTTTTCTGCTCATTTTTTTCGCACTCTGCCTGAAATATAAAACAGGCCTCATGTTTGATACTTTCAATACATGACGATCCGTTCCGGCATGGCCCAAAGATAGGCAAGATTGTCGGATATTATAATCTTCCCAGGATAGGTTAGTTCAGGAGGGATTGTAACAGATTATTGTAAAGAATATTTTGGAAGAAAAGGGAAAGACTGTCTCATTAGTCTTCGATGAATTATCTTATCTAACCGGATATTAAACAGGCTAATAACAATCTGTTAGTCGTAGCCGGTAAATTTAATAAAAGGGTTAGCCGACGATTGATATCAAACTAAGGAGACAGCCTCAGAAGAAGAATTACTTCTTAAGAATTTCTTTCAACACAGTTTCTTTTGGAAGTTTCTTTGTGCAGAAGAACCAGTCATAACAATGCATCTCCTCTTTGTTTTCCATTCGTTCTTTTGCAACTCCGCATGATCCTGCAGGAGGAACGATTACATCATCGCCCGGTTGCCAGTCGGCTGGCGTTGCAATTGAAAATGCATCGGCAGTTTTCATGGCAATGAGTGCTCTGTAAAGTTCTTCAAAATTGCGGCCCATGCTCAGCGGATAGTAGATAACTGCTCTTATAATGCCTTTCGGGTCGATAAAAAATACAGCCCTTACTGCTTTTGTTGAGCTCTCTCCCGGCTGAAGCATCCCGTATTTGTGAGCAACCTCCATTGTAATATCTTCAATAAGAGGGAAATTGACTTCCACATTTTTCATTCCTTTATATTCAATCTTCTCTTTAATTGTACGCAGCCAGGCAATATGACTATATAAGCCGTCGACAGAGAGTCCAACTAGCTTACAGCCGGCTTCTTCAAACCTATTCTCCATGCTAGCAAAAGTCATGAATTCAGAAGTGCAGACCGGGGTGAAATCGGCTGGGTGACTGAAGAGGATTACCCAGTTACCTGAATAATCGCCGGGGAAATTGATGGGTCCCTGGGTAGTTACTGCCTTAAACTCAGGAGCTTTGTCGCCGATACGTGGCATTGGAGTTAATTGATTGTCTTCCATGATAATAATTATTTGGTTATTAATATTTTGCTTTTAATTAGCAGTTTTTTGGTTGTTTTATGTTTTGCACCTTACATTTTGGATTTCTTAACTTCTTCTTTCCAGCATAAGTTCCATATCTTCTTTTAATGAGGAGAGGTCTTCTTCATGTTCAACTTCATCTGACAGAATCTGAAGTATAATATTATAAGTCACAGGATCGCCAATCCTCGTTATATCGAGAAGTTCGCTATATACCTTGATAGCACACTGTTCCCCTTTGATATTCTGATCAAGTATTGCTCCTACATATGAGTCACTTGGGATATCATAGCCGCAATTTGAGATCTTAAACCATTCCAGAGGCGACAGCACTGGAGTACCGCCTAATTGGATTATTCTGGCAGAAAGCAATTCAGCATGGGCAAGTTCTTCGGTCGCATGAAGGTTTAGTTCGCCGATTACCGCATCTTTCATAGGTCCCTTTACAACTTTGGCGCCTATCCAGTACTGGTAGTATGCAAGCCACTCGTCGGAGAGGGCTTTATTTAACAGGTTGATTAGTTCATCAACATCCATTTTGACAATTGATCTTCCTTTTTGTCCCATAATTATCAGTTTTTAGTTTTGCTTATTACTTTTGTCGCCCCTTTTATTTTTGCTTTATCTGTGAATTTGCCTACTATCTGTAGTTTTATGTCTTCTATTTTGAAGTTCGGAATATCCTTCTTATTTAAATAGTTAGCAAGGATTTCATTAAGCTCATCGTCGTAGAAATCCTCTATCCTGTCCGATTCGGAACAATATAAATGATGATGTTTTTCAATTATAGCATCATATCTCATAATGTCGCTGTCAGTCTTAACTTTTTTTATTATACCACATTGTACCAGGGTTTCAAGAGTTTTGTAAACAGTTCCTGTTGCGATGTTTGGATGGTTAGTCTTAATGAATTCTGTTATATAATCTGCTGTAGGATGATTGTTAAGATTGATAACCGCATCAAATACAGCAATTCTCTGCGGAGTCACTTTCAATCCGCATTTTTTTAATTCATAAATTATCCTTTCCCTGTTCATTGATAAATGCTATTAGGTAAGAAACATTCTTAGATAAGAATAAGTAAAGATAATATATTTTAACCTGAAATCGAAATTAATTTAGGTTTTTATTTAAATTAATGAAAGGATGTTTTTAATCTGACAACCAGGTTCAGTTAACCTGGTCATCAGCTGATATCGCCCTTGTGATTATCATTTCAGCGATTTTTTCAAATGCCTCCACTACCTGCCCGTTGTGTTGAGAGAAGATACTTTTTCCCTGTTCGGCAGCCTCACCGACCTCCATTACCAGTGGGATCTGTCCCAGCAGCCATGTGTCATATTCCAGCGCTAATTTATGTCCTCCTCCTTTTCCAAAGAGGTAGTATTTTTCATCGGGATGCTGTTCGGGTGTAAACCACGACATGTTTTCAATTATTCCAAGGAGAGGTACTTTCAGATCGGGATTCGTGAACATTGAGGTTGCTTTTCTTGCATCATTAAGGGCTATTTCCTGCGGAGTAGTAACAATAATAGCGCCTGCAAGATTCAGTTTCTGAAGCGTTGTTAACTGAATATCCCCGGTGCCGGGAGGGAAGTCAACAAACATGTAATCGATATCGCCCCATTCTGTATTTTCAAATAGCTGGGTAAGAGCGTTTGCTGCCATTGGTCCCCGCCATATTAATGACTGGTTCCTTTCGATAAAAAAGCCGATAGACATAATCTTCACTCCATATTTTTCAATAGGGAAAATCATCTCCTTATCTCCAAATGCTGTTACATCGGGTTTTGCATCTTCAATACCAAACATTCTGGGGATTGATGGGCCATAAATATCAGCATCAACCAGGGCTGTTTTAAAGCCATTCCTCGACATTGCAACTGCCAGGTTTGCAGCAACTGTTGATTTTCCAACACCGCCTTTGCCTGATGCTACAACAATAATGTTTTTTACCCCTTCCATCGGGATTTTTTCAAATAATTGACTCATCTCTTTTGTTTTATGATTTTGTTCCATATTTTATTTATTTTTTTACCTGTTGTACTATCGGGGTATAATTCTGTTATGCTCTTACCCTGAACCAATGCATCTACAATTTTCCTGTCAAAAGGCAACATCCCCGCAACGGTGATGCCATTTTCTTTGCACCATTTTTTTATACGGGAACTCATTGAATCGTTCAGATCACTCTTATTTATTATTACATATTCTTCGAGTTTAAATTTTTTAACTAAAACTCTGATCCTCTTCAGGTCGTTCAGTCCGGAAATAGTAGGCTCTGTGACAATTACGGCCTTGTTTGTGCCTGTTAGCGAGGAGATTACAGGGCATCCGATACCCGGAGGCCCATCGATTATGATTGTTTCTATCCCTGTTTCTTTGGATAGCTGTTTCGCTTTTTCCCGGACCATATTAACCAGTTTTCCGGTATTTTCCTCACCGGGAGAAAGTCTACCATATACAATTTCCCCGTTACTAAAAGAACCTGAGAACATCCGGCTTTTTTCATTTGCTACCATTGTTATTGCTTTTTCAGGGCATATCCTTGAGCAAAGCACACAGCCATCGCATAAAATTTCTGATATTACAACCTTGTCACGTGCACGGGAAATTGCATCAAACCTGCAGTACCCGATGCAGAGCCTGCAATTTGTACATTTTGAGTAGTCAATTTTAGCCTTGGTTCCTCCTATGTAGATTACTTCTTCTTTATGTGAAGGGTTAAACAACAAATAAAGGTTTGCCGCATCAACGTCGCAGTCGGTGAGAATTACTTTCCCGTTCAGCGTTGCAAAAGCGGCGCTGATTGTTGATTTTCCTGTACCGCCTTTACCGCTGATGACTGCTATTTCCATGTTTGGTTATAATATTTTTAACAACTGTAAGCAATTGTTCTGCAAAGGATGAATCGGATTCAGATAATAATTTCCCCCTGGAATATAAGCCTGCAATCTCTTTTTTAAATTGGATCTCGAGCAAAAGAGGAATCTTCTCCTGAAAAAGATATTTGCTTACATCATTATTCCCCAGGCCTGCCCTGTTAATTATTACTCCGCAGGGTTTGTTTATTTTCTTAAGTGTCTCAACACTCTGACGGAGATCGCTATGGCCGAAAGGAGTAGGCTCGGTTACGAGTATCACATAATCGGCCGTTGCAACTGTTTGAATAAATGGACAGGATGTTCCCGGAGGAGCATCAAGAATTGCAACATCTGCCTTATTATTAATTTCTTTTATAGCAGCTTTAATAACACTTACCGGCGACATTACTCCGATGTTCATTCTTGCCTCGAGGATGCAATCAGCATTTTTAAGGGAATACGAAGTAACCTGTCCGAGAGAAACGGGTTTCTCTGTGATTGCTTCAAACTCACAGGCAACGCTGCACGCGCCACAGCCATGGCAGAGGTCAGGAATAACCTTAATAATTTTCATCTGGGGCAAAATGAAAATTGCATTGTAGTTGCAGTATTCATGGCATTTACCGCAGAAGTTGCAGATTTCGGTATTGATAACAGGTATCTGCTGTGTAACTTCTTTTTTACCGGTAAGTTGTGCTTTAAAAAAGGCGAGTGCATTTGGTTCTTCGGCATCGCAGTCAACAAGCATTGCAGCATAGTTATTCTGCAACAGGATATTGAAAATATTTGTAGCAATAAACGTTTTACCGGTGCCCCCTTTCCCGCTGGCAATAGCGATTTTTATCATATTCTCTCAGTCGTAATTCAGCCTTGTAGCTTCATCGGTTAGTGAAGGCTGAATAGCCAGTTGCAGAGACTCATTATTCCAGGTCATAAGATTTGAATGGGTAATATAGTATTTCTGTGGTATAGGGTGGGTTCCGAAAATTACTTTCATATTATACTTTTCGGTTATAAATTTCTTGAAATACTCCATGTAAGGACAAGGCGGATAACCTACAAGGAATCCTGTGGCAAAATGGATGCACGTGACACCGTTTTTAATCATTTCCTCAGGGGCATATTCAATATTTCCTCCCGGGCAACCTCCGCAATTAGCATATGCAGCAATTTCAAGGTCAACATCTTTGTATATTGAAAATGCACCTTCTCTGTTTGCAGCTGCCCGGAAGCATTTTCCGCCGGCACAGGTTTTATACCTGTTGCAGATGATTATTCCAATTTTAATCTTTTCCATTTTTTGAATTCAATCTCTGTCTCTCATTTTACCATGAATTATTTCTGCTGCTTTAATTAAGGGATAGCCGGCAGGGGAGGCAGTAAGGCATGGATGTGTACCTATTTGGGAGGTTAACAATGAGTTTACCGACATTCTGTTTTGGATTGCAAGACCTATCACATTTGTGAGTTCTCCTGCGCTTAGTCCGCCGATGACTTCACCACCGATTATTACACCTGATTGGCGGGCTGCAATTAGTTTTACAAGTTGTTTATGTGAATCAGGCAGATTTCCGGGATGCCTGTCCATACCTTCAAATGTTCCTGTTATTGAGTCAATTCCTTCTTCTATAGCCCGGGCTTCTGTAATTCCGGCTGTTCCGAAGCCGGTATTTCCTATTGCAGTCGCATATATTGCTATTGTTCCGCTGAATGTTTTTACCACATTCAGGTTGAAGAGGTTCATTCCAGCAATGCGGGCTTCAGCACATGCAGTAGAAGCAAGCATTGTCGATACGCGGCTGCGGGTAACAAAATCACGCTTTTGAGCGCAATCACCAATGGCAAAAATATCCTTTTCATGAGTGCGCATATATTCATCTACCGCTATAAAACCGCTTTCATCAACATAAATATCTGATTCCCGGGCCAGGATAGTGTTTGGTTTATACCCTACAGTAAGTATCACTGCATCAGATTCAACCAAATCTCCATTTTCAAGTTTCACTGCTTCAACCATTGTTTTGCCCAGAATTTCCTTTATACCGTTACCTGTTATTATTTTAACACCTCTTATTAAAAGTAATTCGGCAATTTTCTTGGATAGTTCGGTATCAAAAGCAAGGCTTAGGATATCAGGTAGTTTTTCTACAAGGGTTACTTCATGACCATTTTTTATAAGTTCATCGGAAAATTCAACACCTATGAACCCTGCGCCGATTACAACAACTTTTTTAAGGTTTTTCAGTTTGAGAAGCATCTCATCGAGGTATACCTTATCTTTTGGAATTACAAAGACATTCTCTTTTTCTCCTCCAATTAACCATTTTGGCTTAACAGGGGTTGAACCGGTTGCTATTACAAGTTTCGTGTATTGAATTGTTTCCCCGCTGGCCAGGCTGACAGTTTTATTTTCTTTATTTATTGTAGTTACCTCATCAACTAAAGAAATAACACCTGCTTTTTCAAGTGAGGCATCAACCGGCATAATGTTTTGATTGCTGCTATCCAGCGTCCCAAATATATAAGGTATTCCACAGGGCACCATCATTTCTTTCTGTTTTTTGACGAGAGTAAAACTTTTCTTCGGCCATGATGACTTTCCTGTTAGAGCAGCAACCATACCTGCAGCGCTTCCTCCGATAATTAAAACATCTGTTGTTTTCATTTTTATTTATTTTTAAAATAATATCATTAATATATAGGTATTTACACGCTTCTAATGAATAAAGGCTGTTCCGGTTTACCTATATCTTCACCGTTCAGTCCGTTATATTTTTTATCAGGGTCATATTCAATTCCTAGTTTATCCAATAAAGGTTCTACTGCTACCTGATGAATCTGCAGGCCAATATCCCAGGGATCGTAACCCAGAAGCAATCCGGCCAGTTCTTCATATGTAAGCACCGGGATTCCATAACCATTTTCACGATATGTTTTTCCTTCCATTTCAGCGATTACATATTGCCAGCGGTCGAGGAAGAATGTACACCCCGGGCAGTTGGCAATTATAAGATCTGGTTTATATGGCATCATCGAATCGAATTTCTTTTTCGAATTAGTGACAGAATAGCTTCTGTTTGATTTTAGCAGGTATTGTCTGAATCCGAATCCGCAGCAATGACGCCGCTCAGGGTAATCAACCTGTTGTCCTCCCCATTCATCAATCAAACCTGCCAGTACATAAGGATATTCAGCGCCTCCTATCCCTTCCTGAGGGAAAATTTTTGCATAATGACAACCGATATGATCAACAATTTTAAGGGGCTCTCCTGTACTTTTATTTATCAATCTAAGATTAATCTTTTCTGAAATCTCCCCGCGGTATTTATAAATGACATCACTGGCATGAACCAGGTTTTTTGGTATCGTGAAAGTCATTCCCGTAGCACGTTTTAAAGCCTCACGTGTTTCCTGTTCAGTTTCGGGGAAATGTTTCCACGTTTCAATTGTTTCTACATAGAGCCCAAAGGAGGTCACACACGAGACAACAAAGTTTTCATACCCTGCCTCATTCATCAGGGCAAACTGCCGGGCTATAACCGTCATGGTTGTCTCAAGCGGAATAAGCCCCGAGTGGTACGCAATGCCTGTACAGGTTGTTTGCCGTGCATCGTCGAAAATGTCTTTCCCAAGGACGTTGCGAAGGATATCCAAATACAGATTTTCAGCAGCCGGGAAGAAATTCTGCCTTATGCAACTTCTTGCAAAATAATAGTGATCATCGGCTATCTCCTTCTGATAGGCTGCCCATATCTCATTTTTCCCTGGCTTCATTAGGCAATATGTTTAATTATGAACAGTATTTTGTGACTACTCATTATACAGGTGATTGAAATAATCATCTTTTCCTTCATCGAAGTCGATGTTTAGCTCTTTTGCCTTGGTGAGGGAATCTTTTTCGATCTTATTCAGCCGTTTAGTTCCGCCTGTTTCATCGAATATTTTTTTCAGGTCGTCAAGCGATTCCTGCGAAGTGTTACGAAGCGTTCCTGATTTGTTCATTTTGTAGCTTGTTCCAAGCCGAGCCAACATTGACTCCCTGTTCTCTCTCAGCCAGTCCCAAACAGGTCCCTGTTCAGGGTACATATCATTATCAACTTCATCAATATATACACAATAACCATATTTCAGAATATGATCCCCCACAGTGCGCTTTAGAGCCAGTTGTTTCCTTCCCTGCACGCTTGAAGTGAACATCCCCGTGTCAATTGACAATGCCCGCAATGCCTGAATAATATAGCCAGGAACGTTGCCTCTGGGGCATCTGGTCTTGCACGACAGGCATTCACCACATCTCCAGATTGTATCACTTTTTAATAATTTCTCAAGTTCTTCCTCATCTTTTTGCTGTACGACTGATATTACCATACGCGGGTCATAATCACTTACTTCGGCAGCCGGGCAGATTGCAGTGCAGATGCCACAATTGAAACAAGCCTTTAAACCCTCAATGTAACGGATATCTTTCTCTAACTGATAATATAAATCTGCCATATTTCGCGGTTTTCAAATCCCCCCGATTTCTGAATTTATTAAATATGCCTGATACCATTCTACCCTTTTACTGACATCCTTATTCTCTAAATCTAACTTTGCAAGGATTACCAAATTTGCGAGGCAGTTTTCCTCATTATAAGATTCTGCCTTTCCCAGATAAATAGCGAATGCGGCACCTTTATTTTTGAATATGATATTCCCTCATATAATATTTGTTGCCATTATATATCGTCGACCTGATTAATCTTTGTTTTATAAGCGACTTAACAATTTTGATATCGGCGTTATTATTTCGCAATAACCTGATTAAAGAATCCTGCCTTAATGGATGAACAGCTGTTATGTTAAGTATATCGTCATAAATATTTCCCGTGAAACCGGTGTCAGTGCCTTCGAATCGGGTCAGAAATTCTGTAGGAATATGGTTTTTGTTAAATATCTGCCAGGCCCTGTTCATCTTCTCAGAATCAGGAGGAACGACCGATTCATCTGACGGAGGCCTTATAGGATTTGCCAGGTATGCTTTTACAGGCTTTATTGTTTTAACAATTTCCGATACTGCCGTAATATTATTAATAGTATCGTTAATTCCGCCAACAAGCATGGTTTCCGTGCACAGGATTCCTTTGTACTCCGAGGCAAAAAGAATTATATTCTCAATAGTCTTTTCGAAATCCAGCTCCGGTGATGGGCGGTTTACTTTTTGCCAGGTGTCGTTATCGCCGGCATCTATTTTCAGGGATACCCAGTCAGCATTATTCAGGTCATTTCTTACTCCTTCATCATATAAAAGCGAGCCGTTTGTAAGTACTGCTATCGGAATTCCAATACTTTTCAATAATCTGATTGCCTTCCCCAGGTTTATATCCAGAGTGGGCTCACCGTTTGAAACAAAAGCAAGGTAATCGGGATAATGTACACTGCTGAGTCGTTTAATGTGTTCTTCAACCTTTCGATAGATATATTCAGGCTGGAAAAAGGATTCTCTGGAAATGCTCTTTTCTACATTATGCCCAACCTGGCAATAAACACAACCATAAGAACAAACCTTAGGTGACAGGATATTATTTATTCCCAGACTCTTGCCAAGTCTTCTTGACGGTACCGGACCAAAACTTACCATTATCAGCTTATTTTTAGTATTGAGTATTAATATGAAGAATTATAAACAACAAGACTCTCTTTTTTAAAGTTAGTTCTATGCTGATCCGCTTTTCAGTCGTTTCCCTTTTCCGGCTCCTCCGCCCGATTTACGGCGCAATCCCAGTCCTTTCCCTAATTTATTCGTTTCTTCATCTGAATGTTCGTTCTTGCATTTCCCTAATCCACGACCCGTTTTCGGACCTAATCCTTCAGGGCCTGTTCCATTAATCTGTGGCATAATTTTCGATTTAATTGTTTAACATCTTGATAATTTCCCCGATAGTTTTTTCGGGTTCTTTGAGGACTATCATTTGAATTTTTAGACTGTCGAGCAGGGACTTGATCTTGATTCCGAATTCCCCGGATATTATCTTACTTACATTTCTTGATGCGACAAGCTGAACTGAAGCAGGACCAGCCCCTTCCTGTACATCTTTATTCGGGTTAGGAACAAACTCTACCCCTCCTGTTTCTGTATCATATATAGTAAAGAATCCACAACGGCCAAAACGTTGGTCCAGTTTACTCTCCTGGCTGTTTCCTGTACTTGTTATTGCAACTTTCATATTAATTATCTAATTAGTTAGTTTGCTGTGAGGAGTCCCTTTTTTTACCATCCTTATGCCGCATTTCGGGCAAATCTCCTCGCTGCATGGTTTCCCATAATGATGCGATTGTTCATGTCCGCAATTAGTACAAACGCACACATCATGGCAATGCGCTGATATTTCTTCCTCGTTTTCAGGATTCTCATCGAAATTTATAATATCCGTGCTATGGCAGAGCGGACATTTTTCAATTTTTGCCTCTTTCTCAGGGTTGTTAAAATAACAGCCGCACGATTTGCAGGAAAACCATTCACTATCGAAATATATTTTACCTCCTTCAATAATTATCTGACTGCCCTGAACCAAAGCCTGTGCTATTTTTTGTCTTGCTCTTGCATAAATACGGGTAAGTGTCGGCCTTGATACATCCATGATAACGGAAGCCTGATTATGATTCAACATCTCATAATCGCAAAGTCGGATAGCTTCATATTCTTCATAATGGAGAAATATACTTTCAGCCCTGCTTCTGTTTTTTTTACTTCCGTAAGGCTTGAACCCTGAAACAGGAGGAGGGTTGCTTATTTTTCTTAGTCTGAGTGGCCTTGGTGACATTTATTATGAGCAATAGTTCAATATAAAGATAGTGAACATATGTTCATAATGCAAATTATTTTTGATTCAATTGGAATTAATTAGTAAATTGGCTTCAGTAAACTTACTTTTCTATTATTCTGATCTCATCTTTTTTATCAGGATTAGCATAATAAGGGGTTACAAATAAGAATTTTATGCAAATTTCAGTACTCACCGATAACAATGCCGGACCTTTCACCCAGGCAGAGCATGGATTGTCTTATTTTATTGAATATGATGGTCTTTGTATCCTGTTTGATACGGGTCAGAGTGACATGTTTCTGAAAAATGCCGGATTTATGGGTATAAACCTGGAAGAGATTGATATAATTATTCTGAGTCATGGCCATTTCGACCATGGTAACGGGCTTGAAAATATAACTGGTTATACCTTACTCTGTCATCCAGGTTGTTTCGTAAACCGTTACAGAAAAAAGGACGGATCATACATCGGATTAAAAAACACCAGGGCTGAACTTGAAGGAATGTTCAGGCTTATTACAACAACTGAACCATACAGAATTTCAGAGAAAATATTTTTTCTCGGGGAGATTCCACGTCTGACAGATTTTGAATCACTGACCACTGCGTTTTTATTTGAAGACGGAACACCTGATTTTGTATCTGACGACAGTGCCCTGGTTCTGCTGCTCCCCGAGGGCTTGTTTATTGTTACCGGATGCGGACATGCCGGTGTTGTTAATACAATTGAGCATGCCGGAAAAATTACAGGTATAAATAGTATTAATGGAATTATGGGTGGATTTCACCTGAAGGAAAATGATAATCAGACAAAGTTGACAATAAGCTACCTTGAAGAGCATGGGGTGAAGCATGTTTTACCCTCGCATTGTACTGAAATAGCTGCTATGTCGGCTTTCCATGGAAAATTCGGTAATAAAATGATAAAAACCGGAGACATCTTTCATTTTTAAGGTCATTATTATTATGTATTAAAATGGCTCAATAGACCGTAAATACCAGCATCCACGATGACTGTTTTAAATCAGTCTTTCGCCAGGTCTTCCTGAAGGTATAGTACCAACACTTTTCATAATTCTGTATTCTCCAGAGAAATAGATCACATTAAGGATTAAAAACGACAAGGCTTCCTTTATTCACTTTCAGAAATTCGCCTATTACATTGCACTTTACCATCAGGAGGAAGAAAATCCGGTCATCGTTGAGTTCAAATAATCCCTCAAGGTTACCCTGCCCTTTGGAAATGATGAGATCAGCTTCTCTGAAATATTTTTGAAACTGCTTATCCGATTTGTGCAGGATAGTTGACGGGGCATCGTAACCATTCGATATTACATTGGCAACATCTTTCATCCCTGTATATTCAGCATCTTCCATTGTTGCGTCATTAATTACGGGTGCCCCTCTTACCACATAAGTGAGGTTAGGGTGGTTTATGATCTGAATAAAGAGCTTGTCGAAAACGATTTCCCCGGCATTATCGCCAAGGTAGAGGACAGATTCAGCTTCTTTAATTTTTTCTTTTAATTGTTCTGAATGATCAATTGCAAATTCGCTGAGTAGTGCACTTTCGATTGTTGACTTCAGATCGAAGGTATCACTTGCCGCGAAATCGATTATATTTCCTGCTATGGCAAGCCTCAGAGCAGTATTGAAAGAGTTTTCTGATTGCTTAATAATAAGCCTCAGTTCAGGTAACATACCAATAGCCTGGTCATTATTTTCCTTTTTTTCTTTCTTGTAAGGATCATGATTTAATGTATAACTTCCCAAAAGAGCATGAAGCTCCCTTGAAAACTCAGGACTGTTAATACTATCCCATTTATTTGTATAGAGATTTACCATATCCCTCGTGAAATTATTTTTAGCTTCATTTGAAATTGTCTCTTTTTCAAGCAATTTCTCAAATGCCCTGGTGAAGCAGAAAAAGCAACGATGATCTGAAATCATATGATCCGGTCTTGTTATCAGGTCTCCTTATTAAAAATATCCAGTGTATTATGTTTTAGTTTCCGGTCTTTAACAATAAGCGGTGTTACCGGCGCCTTTGATCTGGCATTGAAGATCATATCATGCCCCAGGCAGAGCCCCATCATTATATTCAATTCGGTGCCTTTATCTTCAAGATATTTTGCCTGGCCTGCAGGGTTACAGGTTATTCCCTTATATCCGGGTACAAGATCATCAAAAGGAACACGTCCGTATTTACAGTTAACCTTTTCTACTGAAAAACCGGCTCCCGAGAGGATTGTGTTTAAAAGATCAGCCTCTTTATTAAAGGTAGTACAGTTTGCAATACCTATTTTATTAATACCGGCTTCACGTGAGTATTCAATTATCTCCTGAACCCTGTCGATTCTGGGGTTAAGGGAGTCCTCAGCGATTTTTAATGTAAGTCTGTCCTGTGAATTGTACAGGTCTTTAAAATCTGTATTTTCCATTCTCCTTTTTAGGATTCGATAACTTTTATTTCCGAAGTAAGTTGCATTGCCTTTTTGTAGGTTGCGCTGACACCACAATACATCTCCTCTGACAATTCGACAGCCCTTTTCAGTTTATCCATCGGAAGGTTTTTTCCTGTAAACTCGTAAATGACATGCATTTTATAAAAGTGTTTAGGGAATTCTTCAGTGAGGTCTCCTTCAACTTTTACACTGAAGTTATCCAGTTCAACTCTCATTTTTGTAAGGATTGAAATAACGTCCATAGCAGTACAACCCCCAAGGGCTGCCAGCATAAAAGGTTTTGGCCTTGGACCTCGGTTTGTTCCGCCTACCTCGGGTACTGCGTCGATTACTATTTTATGGCCGTTAATTTCTGTTTCGAAAGCCATACTGTCGAGCCATTTGGTTGTAACACTTTCTTTCATCGCTTCTTGATTATTATTTGATACAAAGCTAAACAGAAATGCAGCTTTTATCCTTGATCCCTATTTAAGAGATTACGGTGTTTTAATTGATTTAGCTCAACTTTTTTCATGTCGCTGATCAGAATTTGCACTGGCCCCGATTGTAACCGAGACCCAATTTATTGGGTTGAGACCGGCTATTCCAAATCGGCGCCAGCCGGCTGTAGGGAAAGCCCTTTTTTGCTCCCCAACCCCCCAAGAGGGGCTTTTAACGTACCATGAGGTCGCAGTAGTTGATGTCAGGAATGCCCTCCTACTATTATCCTCATTATCCTCAGGTTCAGAATAACAAACATTATAAGCTGTTTAATAATGTTTTTACGCCAGAACTTTGTTGCCCTTGTAGGCAGGGGTGGGTATGATTCCTCGTAATAACCTCTTACTATATTTTTTGCCATTTCAGTCAGTTTTAAATCGTTCAAAATCTCTCAGAATATCATTCAGGCAGCAGCCACCAGAGAGGATAGCCCTTGGCTTTATGGAGGAAAAGATAGTGAAGCAATAATTTAATCCAGTGGCCGGCAAGGCCGATCTCACCTACAGTATAACTAAGGTCGCGTCCCCACATCGGGTATTTTTCCCAGTCGGGAACAATAGGAAAGACAGTCATTGCCGCTGCCTGGCCTTTAAATAATCCGTATCCTGCCGAAACAATGCATGCAGCACCCATTTTACCCATTGATGCTTTGTGACGGAAATTTGTTTCTCCACTGTTAATTATATCAACGATATTCAAAGCAACTATTTTTCCAGTCACCCCCGACGGCATCCCTGTCCTTGGAGGAGCCGGAGTGATAAGTGTTCCGTTAGGACTCTTCATCGGTTTTGAAATCTGATGAGGAGGAGCGAAGGCAATTCCGGGAGCAAAAATGTTCTTGTACAGAGGATTTTGATAAATGGAAGGCCAGTCTTCTATATTCCAGTCTTCAAAAGGTTTCCCCGAATAGTCGGCATCGACTTTCATAAACCCACTCGGGGCAAACATCGTAGGCGATATATCTTCTCCGTCTTTGTTGAAAGCCTTCATTCCGGATCCTGCAAAAGCCGGTATCAGCATCGCAAAATCAAAGTCCTGGGTAAGCTTTTCGCCATCCAGGTTCTCATAGTGAACAACACCCTCTTCAACCTTTGTAACACCTGCACGTTTGATCCACCTTATCCCGTATTCGGCCAGAACTGACTCGGAAAAGACCTTTGTGGAAGTTACATACCCCCCCTTTTTGATGAAAGCACCGCCCATTCCGAAATCACCTATCTCATATTCATTTGAGATCCATATCAGTTCTGCCTTATCGGTCAGGTTTAATTGCTTTATTTCATGTGCTACATTAAGTGCATATTCAAATGCTGCTCCCTGACAGGTAGCTGTCGGATGGCCTGTCCCGATAAGTATTTTAAGCTTTTTACCGGCTTTCATCTGGTCGAAACAGCCTTTAAGGGCTTCCCAGGTTTTAATCGCATGATCGCAGGAGCATACAGAATAAGTAAACTTGCCTGGCCCGAGGCCTTCAGTTGCTTCAAAATTTAGTTTTGGGCCTGTTGCATTTACAAGGTAATCGTATTCTATATTTGCTTTTTCCCCCTTCTTGTCAGGAGTCGTATATTCTATTGTTACAAATGGGTTTTGACTTCCATTACCTCCTTCCGGATGGATTTCAGTGGCTTTTGCCTGTTCAAACTGAATTCCCCAGCGCTTATACAAAGGGGGAAGCTTAAACCTCACCTGGTCGACTGTCATCTTTCCAACACCAACCCAAATGTTTGATGGTATCCATTGATAGTATTCCGACGGACTTATAACTACTACCTCATGTTTTTTTCCAAGTTTTCTTCGGATATGAGCTGCAGCTGTATGTCCGGATATTCCAGCACCGAGAACAATAACTCTTGCCATAATAATAACAGATTATTCAGATTATATATTTAAATAACTAAATAATCAAATATAATAATTATTCGGCAACGGATTCAGCTTTCCAGTGAATACTGTTAATATAATAACAGGTCTCTACTTTTCGGATGAAATCTCTTTATTGTCGCAGATCCCATTTTTATTGGCATCAGTAAAATTTCTGCCACGACCCTGGCCTTGCCCCCTGCACAATCCATTTTGTCCTTGACCCGCTCTCTGACCATTACCGCAGTTTTTTAAATTCCCCAACCTTCTGCATTGCGCGGTTTTTGTACCACTGCCTTCGTAATTGTCGCAAGTGCCGTTATTGTTGGCATCAACATAGGCTATCCCCTGTCTTTTAGCATTTTGTGGCTGGGATTCTGTTCCGTTTTTCTGACCTGATGCCAGAGTTGTAAAAGCCAGAAAGGCTAATCCTGAAATGATAAGTTTTGTTTTCATAATATTCAATGTAATTAAATTAAAGAATCTTCAGTTTCTATTACGCCAGCCATACCTTCTGCCTCCCTGGCCTCCTCTTCCATTCTGACCCGGTTGAACATCAGTGGTAAACATTTCACCGAATAGTTGCTCAAGCTTTTCCAGCTGCTCTTCATCGCAAATGCGTTTAAAGCTTAGGTAATACTGATATGTTTTCTTTTTGAGACTGGCATGCAGCGAGCCGATTGAATCCGAGATATTATCAAGCCTGGTTGTATCGCAATTTCGTTTGGCCATTTCATCAAGCATTTCAAGACGTAAGGCATCAAGGCTCCGGTTAATTGCAAATACATTCCGGCGGAATTCAGGATTGAATTCTGCGAAGCTTTTCGTCTGTTCACTACTCAGGTTAAGCTCATCACGGAAATAACGTCCGCTGTAATTGACTGAAGCTGTTTCTGAATTGGCCTGCTCCAGGGTCGCAACTGCCTCTTTATCCTCAGTTTTATTTTTGTTATATAATACTGTAATTAATGTTGTCAGGTTCATAACTGCCAGAACAATAATTGCCAGGACCATCCAGTTATTTTTACTCACTGTTTTCATCGGCTTAAGGTTACTGGTTCGAAAGTATATCTACCGACTCAATTGCAGCGTCATCGATAAGTGTAAGTTCAATGGGGCGTCCGGGTTCTCCGGATATCGGCTTATAAATGTTCCCCATTAAGACTCCTGCAAAGATTGCTGCGGCCATGGATGACGTTATTAAAGCAGGCTTAAGTATCCTGATGAATAGTGATTTGCCATTATTGCTGACATCTTCTTCCTTTTCAATCCGTGCCATAATTGTGGCAGAAAGATTATTATCGGGACTTATCGCCTTTTCAAAACTTATAACACTTTCGGCAAGTGACCGGATACGGTAAATCACGGCGCAATCCTCACATATTTCAAGATGCGCCTTAACCTGATTATTCAGATTCCCGTCAGTATTTCCACCGGGATATTCATCCAATTCTTTCTGGCATAGTTGACAGTCCATCTAAATTCATTTTATGTTTAGAAACAAAAACATTAACTTTCCTACGGAGTTTTCCCGATTTTCTTAAAGGCTGGTGATAGTTTCAATCTCAGATTTGCCTTGGCACGTTGCATCAAAGCTTCAACAGCACCTTCTGTTGTCTGCATTATCTCTGCAATTTCTTTTTGAGACAGATCGTCATATTTACTCAGTACTATGGCAGTCCGCTGGTTTTCAGGCAACCCATTAAGCGCATCCTGGATCCATTTGCTGTGTTCCTGCCTGATTAGGATACTTTCAGGATTTTCTGTATCAGAAACCGGCAATTGAAATTCTTTCTCTTTCCCTGAGCCAAATAATGAATCGAGGCGGTTGAGAATAGGATTCCCGGAGTTTCTGCGTACCCTGTTAAGCGAGGCATTTACAGCAATACGATAAATCCAGGTAGAAAAAGCAGATTCTCCCTTAAAGCCTTTTAATGACTGGTAAGCCTGAATAAAGATATCCTGAGTTAGATCATCGCAGTCGTCTTTGTCATGTAAAAAGCCCATGCAGGTGCGAAAAACAAGAGACTGATATTTCTCAACAAGGATCCCGAAACTATTCCGGTTCCCATGCAGAACTTCAATGATTATCTCGCTGTCAGTCATATCCGGATGTTCGCGGCTGCCTTTGAGGTAAAAACAGACTTTCAGGACAGCCCCGATTTGTAATTTTAAATCTGGAGGGTCAAATTACTTTATTTTGGCACATTATTCAACAAGAAAAGTATATACATCTTTTGGAGTTTTTCCCATTTTCTCTGCAATAGTCCTGAGCAATGTAGCCTCATTGGCCTCAATGCCTTTTGCCTTAAGCCGCTGAATGAGAAGCTTGGGATCTTTGCCTGAACTTGTGGCCGCCGAGCCCACCGTGAATCTTCCTATGCCCTGAAGAATTTCGTCTGCAGCAGGGCCAGTGTGTTTCTTATATTTTGCTGACAAAATATTATAAACTGCTGAGGGAGTAGTCTTGTTATCGCTGGCAATCTCTTTAAGTGTCTTATCGGATCCGGAAACTTTAATATTATTTTCATTCAGAGTCTTAACCAGCTCTGCAGGTGCTATACTATCGAGGTCAATGGCCAGTTTTTCAAGAGTATAAATTTCCATATGTAAAACCGGAGGAGTGGCAAAATCGCCTTCCCAGCTCTCCTTAACCTTTTCTCCGAATTTCATTACAGGACTAAAAGGTGTCCATGCCCTGAGGGTGCCGGTAAATATAATGGCGGATATGACAAGAGCAGTTAAGAGTTCCCATTTTTTGTTCAGCCCCGACTTTAATTTACTTTTAAAATAAGTGAGGAAGGTTCTCCAGTTTACGAAGAAAAGATGTACAATAACAAGGATGAAAAATACATAGGAAAAAATTGTATGTAGTGCCTGCCATTCAGATTTTGTAAAAAGCATAAGTTGCCAGGTTCCCCAGTTTGCAATTCGTCCGGGAGGAGCAATATAAAGGATAAAACCTGACCACGACATGATAATAGTGGAAATTACTAAGGTGAAACTGGTGAAACTCCGGAGATTGAATAAGGTCTCTTTTTTCATAATTAAAGTTGGTGTATTAATTCAATAATTTATTTGTGAATTGCTGTTAGAAACAATACCAGGGTTTTTCCTACGGAGTATTTCTGTCTTTTCCTTTCAAGAAAGATTTTTTTTGTAAAACATGTTATTAATAATTATTTGCAATCATCAAAATAATATTATATCTTTGTGAGCGAATATTCACTTACTATAATTACAGCTATTAATACATTTTGAAATGAAAATCACAAAATATCAGGATCAGGAGATAAAAGATACACCCCATAAAATTGATGTCAGGGAAATGTATAACAAGGAATCGGCACAGGTAATGCTTATGGCATTAAAGCCTGGTGAAAGTTTAAAACCACATAAAACACCTGTTGATGTTTTCTTTTTCATCGTCGAAGGCAGGCCGACGATCCATGTCGGGAATGATAGCGAAGTTTGCGTATCAGATACACTTGTCGAAAGTCCTGCTGATATTGTACATTATATTAGCAATGAATCTGACAGTCTGGCCAGAATTCTCGTTGTAAAGGCGCCCAGACCAGGAAGTTCGGCCAAAGTGCTTTAATGTTAGTATAATACAGGAATCATCGTACTCAAATACTTACAATATTATAATTTTAGTTAATGGACATTACACCCCGTCAGTTTGAGATTATCGAAGCCGCTGGCAAAATACTAACATCCTCAGGTGTAAGAGGGCTTACAATAAAAAACCTGGCTAAAGAGATGCAATTTTCCGAAAGTGCCATTTACAGGCATTTTGCAAGTAAGGAGGAAATTATTGTTGCCATGCTCAATTTTTTAGCTGACAGCATTGACAGCCGGTTAACAAATGCAGTAAGATCATCAGATCCTGAACAAAGATTTAAAGAGCTGTTCCATGAGCAAATCAGCTTCTTTAAAAAGAATCCGCATTTTGTTGTGGCTGTATTCTCTGATGGACTAATGGAAGAAAGCCAGCTCATCAATGAGGCTCTCCTGAAATTAATGAATATAAAAACAAAACACTTAATGCCATTAATACTTGAGGGGCAGCAAAAAGGAGTATTTACAAATGCAATTACTACCGACGAACTAATACATATTATTATGGGAACTTTCAAACTTCAGATGTTTAAATGGCGGATTGCAAATTTTCAATTTGATATAACCCGAAGCGGAGATAATATGGTACAATCTATTCTTACCCTAATTAGAACCAGGCAAATATGAGGCAAGCATATACAAAGTCAATTGTTCCAGAAGCTTATGGTTACACTTTATCTCATAAATTATGGAATATCAGATTATTAGATAATCATACTGCACAGGATTAGAGCAGTGTTAGATATTTTTTTAACAACATAAGTTAGTGAATACTTACAAACACTTATCTAAATGGGATTAAAAACAACAGATATCGTTGAAGCTGCTGGAAGGATCATTATTGAATCCGGAACAGATTCTTTCTCAATTAAAGAATTGGCAGGA
Organism: uncultured Bacteroidota bacterium; assembly: GCA_903844815.1. Lineage (GTDB taxonomy): Bacteria > Bacteroidota > Bacteroidia > Bacteroidales > VadinHA17 > LD21. The sequence continues at coordinate 55,010 of CAIMVD010000011.1, forward strand.
GAAATGGGGATAAATACTTCTTTACTCGATTCATATTTCGAAAAAGATGATGATATCCTGATGTTGTTATTAAAAAGTCTGGAAAATGATATAAACCAATTGATTACCGAGACCAGAATAGTTGATAGGTCTCCTGAAGAAGATCTCCAACTCCTGTTTAAAAAAATGCATGAATTGTTGAAACTTAAGCCTTACTATTTGTCGGTCATTTTCTCCACAGAGTTAAAGGAAAAAAAATCAGAGTTGCAGAAAGCTTTATTAAAAATCAAGATATCTGTAAGAATCTATTTATTGGAAGTTATAAATCAAGGGAAAAAAGAAACAGTATTTAAAACAAGACAAACATCAAGGATATTGGTTACTAATATATTAGGGAGTTTCCGCTCATTCATGAACGAACAACGTATGATTAGTAAAATGGTTAAGGATTTAGAGATTCTGAAAGCTATAAATGATTGAGATCACCTCAGGTATATTAATTTACAAACAATCTTACAAATGATTAAAAACAAGTACAGACTAAAAGAAAAGGGATTAAAAAGGGTCCAATTATTAATGTTAATACTTTTTATGAGTATTACTGTACAGGCTCAAAAGTTATCTCTTGAACAATGCGTTGATACGGCTTTAATTTACAACCGGAATATTAAGTTATCGCAACATGATGTAAATATTTCAATTGAAAAAAGCAGGGAAATAAGAGGAAACCTGCTTCCAAAGCTTAACGCAGTAGCCGACTATCGTTATTATACCGATCTGCCGTATCAGATAATGCCGGCAGAGGCTTTTGGCGGCCCCGCAGGTACATATAAGGAAGTTCAGTTTGGTGTACCTCAGAGCATGAATGCAAACCTGCAGTTCGCAGTTCCCCTCTTTAACATGACGGCTTTAAATGCAATAAAAAGCACAAGAATAGCCACTGAACTTTCGGAAATTCAAAAGACAAAAACGGATGAGGATGTGGTACTGGATGTTTCGAATGCATACTATAATGCCCAGATTCTTTTAACACAGATAACCTTCCTCGACAGTAATATTATTAACACCGGTAAGCTGGTGAAAACAACAACTTTGTTATACCGGCAACAGATAGCTAAAGGGACTGATGTGGACAGGCTGAAATTACAGGTTGAGCAAATATCCACTCAAAGAAGTACAGTGATTTCGCAGTACCAGCAGGTATTGAATGCACTTAAATTTCTGATGGGCTTACCAATTTCAGATTCAATCGAAGTATTAATTACGGAAAAATCAATTGTTAAGCCAGGTTTTAATTCTAGGATTACTACAGATGTTCTGCTTATTGATAAGAAAATTGAGTTTAATAACTCAGAGTTAAGTGGTCTCAAAAATTTAAGATTGCCTACCCTTAGCGCTTATGGAGTATATGGGACAACAGGTTTTGGCACAACAGGGAGTGATAGCTTTTTCAATTTTCATCCGATAGGATATGTTGGAGCCCAGCTATCAGTTCCTCTGTTTAATGGCAGGATTACCCAACATAAAATCGCAGGTAAAAGGATAGAAATCGAGAAATCGAACATTCAAAAAGAACTTATAACTGAAAAATCAAAACTTGACCTGAGAAACGCCGAAATGCAATATTCGCTGGCAACAAAGAATATTTCTGTTGTGAGTTCTCAAATAGATCTGGCAAAAAGGATTTATGACAACACCGTTCTGCAAAACCAGCAGGGGATGGCTAATATAACAGATTTGTTATTGGCCGACAATGCCCTTCGCGAATCGCAGCAAAACTATCTGGTTGCTTTGATCAATCTGCGCAGGGCAGAACTGGAATACAAAAGATTAACAGGAAACCTCATTACAATGAAAAATTAAAAATCATGAAGAAAACGATTATTTACATAGTGTTGGCATTAGCTTTAATAGCAATAGTGGTAATTCGCCTGAAAGGCAATAAGGAAACTACTGAAAACAGAGTTTATCAATACAATAAAGAGGTAGCAATTAACGTGCAAGCCATCACTTTAAAACCTGAAAGTGTTAATAATGATATTTCTTATCCGGGAACTTTTGAACCCAATAAAGAAACTAAAGTCAGCGCGGATATACAGGGAAAAATAAACCTGGTTTTAGTTGATATTGGAAGTATCGTTAAAAAAGGGGAGACTATAATTCAGTTAGATAATTCATTATTGAAACTTCAATTGCAAACTGTTGAAATTCAGATTGAAGGGCTGGAAGCTGATGTGAAAAGGTATAGGATACTTGCTCAGGCAGATGCAATTCAGGGTGTTCAGTTGGAAAAGACGGAACTGGCTCTGAAATCGGCCCATGTACAAAAGGCTACATTAATGG
>CAIMVD010000012.1 GCA_903844815.1 uncultured Bacteroidota bacterium
ATGGCCAACAGTCCTGCTCCGTTAAGATAAAACGGCGTAGCACAGTTCAATACCTGTCGATCCACCTGAATTTCCTTAGAGTGTCACCATATTTTATTGCGACGGTGATCTCATGTGTCCCGTTGGAGATACTCTGCAGCTCTGTAAGTGTGAAGTCAACGGCATAACCAATGTAAAGCCTTCCGCTCCTTACGCCAAGATTTGCAATAAATGTTTTGCCTGTACGGTAGGAGACTCCCGTCCAGAACGACTGCTTATACTGATATGTAATTCCTGCTTCAGCCTGAGGTTTAAGCTGTTCCGACATTTTCAGGAGAAAAGATGGCCTTATCTCATGGTTTGCACCCTTTTCGAGGCTATAGGTGCCAAAGAGGTAATAGTGCCTTTTTAGGCTGTACTCCGAGTAGGCATTATTGAAGAGCTTAAGCCCCGCCTGCAAAACCTGTTCCGCAGAAAATCCCAGGCTGTATTTCCGGTGCAGAAGGTAAATCCCGGTAGAGACATCAGGAACAAAAACACCGCGTTTCAGCGTTGAATTAAGAATCGGGTCACTTTTATCAACCATATTTATCCTGTTTTGGTCGATTTTAAGGTAATAACCGTTAAAAGAGAGACCAAAAGATAGTTGTTTCGACCCATTAAGCCAGAAATGATAGGAATAGGAAGCCTGTATCCCTGTTCTGTTAATCAGTCCGCTTGAATTACTGAAGATGGCTCCTCCAAAGCCCATCTTCCCATCGTTTGGAGGCCTGTAAGCCGTTTTATCGTTAGCCAGCATCTTTATAAAAGAACCTCTCTTAAGAACCCTTGCCTGAAGGCTGATTGAAAAGATCTTTGGAGATCCCTCAATGCCGGCCCACTGGTCACGGGCCGTAAGATTGAAACTTGTATAGCCGTCGCTTCCGGCTACGGCAGGATTTATAAGATACTTGTTATAAAGGTACTGGCTGTACAGGGGCAATTGTTGTCCCTGAAGGCTAAAACCAGCAACGCAGATGAAAGCTATTATTATTCCAGTCCGCTTCATTTCTTTTTGATCATGCTATTTAATTATTGTGACACTTCCCGCCAGCATCCGGCTGCCGTTTTTAAAATCAATTACATAGTAATATGAATCAACCGGCAATACCTGCCCGTTACTCCTTCCGTCCCACGGAATGCCATACCCGCGGACCGAATTCCAAACCAGTTCGCCCCAGTTATTGAAAATTTTCACCTCCACATCAGGAAACTTACTTATGTTTCCAATTTCCCAGTAATCGTTAATAAGGTCACCGTTTGGAGAGAATGAGTTTGGTATTTCCAGACAACTCTCATTCTTCATCCCGAGTTTTACAGTATCGGTGACTATACATCCGTTCCTGTCGGTCACTGTAACCCGGTAATTATCTGAAATCAAATCTGTAAGAACCGGTGATGTTGAATTGTCCATCCACCTGTAGGCATAATCATTCTCCCTGACCCCTCCGGTAACATTAAGCACTATCTCGCCGCTTGCATCATTGTAGCAAACAGGCAGCTTATTTATAAAAGTAACTTTCAGGGAATCAGGCTCCCTGATTGTAACAAGGGTATCTGCATTGCAATTATTGGCATCGGTAGCAATCACACTGTAGTTTCCGGCGGCCAGTCCCGTCCTTTTGGCATCTTCAGAACCGTCGGACCACAAATACCTTATGCTTTTAACATAATTGAAAGGAGTGATCTCAATAACCGCATTCCTGTCGCCGGCACAATCAAGGTTATACGACCCGTCGGTACTGACAGAAGAAACAGTTTTTAAATTGAGACGCCCTGGTTCCTTTAGCACGACAGTATCAGATATTGAACAGGAATTTGCATCTGTTACTTTAAGTGTATATATCCCAGCCCTTAAGGTATCAAGATCCCTTAATTCCGACCGGAAGTTTCCGGGCCCGGCCCACTGGTATTTAATCCCTTCCTCAGCCGTCGGATCAATTAAATGAATAAATCCATCTGAAAATCCCAAGCATGAAACATTATAGTTATTAAACTCCGACACATCAAGAAGATAGCCTTTAACAAGTGGTGGATGCACCGTTACCTGCAATTTTCTTACCCCCCCCTGACATCCTGCTGCCGAGACCTCATTCAGTTCAAGAATATAGGCACCGGGAACATCCCATTTACAGGAAAATCTATTGGAAATAAATCCTTGCTGAACAACCCCATTAATCAACCAGGTATATGACGATCCCGCCACCGGGTTCGGATCAACCCAGTACTCCCTGTTCTGGCCGGCACAGACATTATCGGGAACGGAGCTCTGTCCCGATGATGCCAGTGTGCTTACCAGTGCAAGGCATAACATCATATAGTGATGCAATCTGCCCATTGAGAATTTATACCAGAAATACAATCATGACTTAACCTGTTAATTTATTAACTGATAATATCAAAACCCTGCTGATGCCTTCAAGGGCCCAACAGCTATAAATCACATAATATTTAATAATACAACTACATAAATTATTAATAACTACAACAGCCTCGCTGTCAGTAGCAAATACCAAATTTTTTAAAGCCCTTTAATGAACCCTTGTGGCGGTGTTGATATTTGCCACAAGGGTCATTAAGGCTGGTGAAACTGGTCCCGCTCAGTTTAAGGCTGGTTCGGACCACATGAGATTTCTAATCAATGTTCACTTCAACTGATATACTTATTAATTGTGGTATATCGGGGAAGCTGCTGGCAACGGATTTACAGTTACTGTAATGGTGTATGATGCACCAACACAGGTTCCTGAATATGGAGTCACCGTATAAACAACTGTTACAGGAGCTGAAGTTGTATTAACGAAAGTATCAGACTGTATTGCAGTTGAGGATGTAAGGCCTGAACCTGTCGTTGCCGTACCTGTAAGACCAACGCCGACAGCTGCTGAGATATTCCATTTGTCAACAGTTAAGCCGTTATTGCTTGCAGTAACAAGGGTAACTCCTGTTATCGAGCCCGAACATACTGCTGTGGTTGCTGCTGACACAACTGGTGCAGGCGATACTGTAAGAGTTATTGTATAGGAATCACCTGCACAAGTACCTGCATAAGGTGTAACCGTGTATACAACATTGATTGCTGCTCCGGTAACGTTTGTGAAGGTGTCGTTCAGAATTGCTGAAGCGCTTGTAAGACCTGTTCCTGTTGTTGCAGTACCAGTCAACCCTGCGCCTGCGATGGCAGTAATATCCCACTTGCTGACCGTCAGACCGTTCGTACTTGTTGTTGCAAGTGTAACACCTGAAACAGAGCCTGAACATACTGTACTTACTGCAGCCGCGACAACCGGTTCAGGAGTAACTGTAACTGTTACAGTGTATGAAGATCCTGCACAACTGCCGGTATATGGTGTCACGGTATAAACAACATTTGCTGATGCAGTTGTTGTATTTGTGAATGAATCGGCCTGGATTGCTGTTGAACTCGTCAGACCTGTACCTGTGGTTGCTGTTCCCGTCAACCCTGCTCCTGCAGCTGCTGTAATATCCCATTTACTTACTGTCAGACTGTTGTCGCTGGTTGTTGCCAGGGTAACACCTGTTGAAGAGCCTGAACATACAGAGGCTGTTGAATTAGATACAATCGGCAGCGGATTGACTGTTATAACTATTGTATTAATAACAGCTGAGCAATTGCTTGAATTTATCTCTGTAACCTGAAGTGTGCAGGTTCCTGTTGCTGTCCAGTTAACGGTTATAAGATTATTCGGGGCAGCTCCATTATTGATGGTTCCAGCTCCTCCAGTGCCCGGAATTATGCTCCATGTATAGGTTGAACCTGCAGTTGGCATCACTCCGAAAGATTCGGTTGAATTCAGGCATACCGACATATTGCCGGTATTTGTAAGAGTCCCAACCTGAGCCCTGGATATTGTCGTCAGGACTAACACTAATAATAGCGTAAGGACCAGTTTCTTGATAGTTGAATGTGTTTTCATTGTAATTGTATTAATTATTTCAGTTTTAAATTCTCCCTTAAAGTCATTGTAATATTTCATCCATTTGCAACTCTCCGGGGAGCAATCATTATTGCCCCTTATTTTGCACTCAGGTCCCGGTGGTTTAAAGCTCTTGTTATTTAACACAGGTGGTTTCAACCCGGAGGCATGCTTTCCCCCTTTTGTCTTTTCGGAAGTTGCCTCAGCAAGCTGACGGGATGACTGCCCTTTACATCCCATGCAAATTTGTGATTCTCCGGATATACTTTCCATGTTTCCGGTCTCGCGGATAAATGTCCATTTCCCATTTTTAAATTCTACTTTACTCATATTCAGTGTTTTTAGTTATTTACCTATGGTATATTGGTGAAGCCGCCGGTGGCGGATATATTGTAATTATCATTGCTGCCGGAGCTCCGCTGCAACCGTTCTCCGCCGGGACAACTGTGTAAGTAACAGTACCAGGAGTATTGCCGGTATTAATCAGGGCCTGGCTTATAGTATTGCCACAATTTGAAGTACAGTCAGACTGACCGGTAATGTTACCTCCCGGAGGAATAACGGTAACTGATGCGGTCCATGTGAAAACAGCATCCTCATCATTGGCTGAAAGTGAAAGCGATGTTGCCTCCCCTGTACAAATGGACTGGTTTGAAGGAGTTGCGGCAAGGTTGTCGACTATTATAGTAATTGAACTTCTGTTACTTTCACATAGTGTAGAAGGATTATATATTGAAACATAGAAAGTTGCAGTCTGCTGAAGAGTAGTAGAATATGAAGAGCCTCCGCTAAAAACCGGTATAAGGCCTGTTGGGGAATTATACCAGCGATATTGAGTTCCTGCCGGAGGATTGACAACAGAAATAGTCACCTGGTCATCGTAGCATATATTTGATTTGTCTGAGGTCAGTATCGGACCGTTGATGTCAGTTAACACCGGAGTAATAATTGTAGATGTATTGTTCCCGGGAAATATCTCGCCCGCAACCGTTGCAGTTGCAGTATTGCTAAGTGCAGGAATCGAATTGCAATTGGGGCTTATTGTAAATGTAAATGATTTGGTCTGGTTAACGACGAGGCTAATATTTTGCCAGGTCACCACCCAGCCTGCAGGATTACTTCCTGAAACAGATGAAGCAGCAGGTGAAATTGCCGAAGGAGCTGATTGTCCATTCACCGGGAGATAATCCTTCAATTCAACACCGGAAGCGTTGGTGTCGCCTGAATTTGTAAGGAGTATTGTATATGTCAGGGTACCCGAACCAACCGTAAAGGAGGCGCTGCTGGCATATTCATAAACGACAATATCGGGTCCGATCATCCCACCGTTATATGTTGTAGTTGTCAGGTTTCCCGTGGCAACATCACTGCAGACTGATGATCGTGCTGTAATAACTGTGTGAAAGATATCACCGGCCACTGGTTTTTGATTTGGGACAGTTCCGTCGAGTTCAATAAAGAAGACAAAAACTCCGTTAGGCCCTATCCATCCTGACTGCGTTATCAGATTATGATTAATATCCACAATCCTGAGCTTTAGTTTATTGCCTGATGGTGCTAAAACTTCGGCAGGGACAGTTAAAGTGAAATTATCATAAATATTCCCTGTATTAGATATGGTCATAGGATAATAAATCACCTTATCATCACCCTGACGGAAATAATTACTGCCTTCCGGGAGGCTCAGCCCGCAGAACTGAATTATGTTTATAGATCCTCCCTCTACTGTTTCAGTCGTAGCAAATAATGCAGTGATCCTGGCTGACGGGGTATAGGAATTGCTGCTGCTTCCGCTTGAAACATAATTGGAACCCGGATAGTGAGAAAAAGCGCCCAGCCTTCCCCATTTCCCCTCAACAACATACGTCCCGGAAGAACCGGATGAAAGGAAAAATTTGCTCCAGGAGATGGAATTGTCAGCCGCATTATATGTTCCACCCGAAATACTTGAATAGGTAAACAAAGGCGAGGCAGGAAGGAAAAACCTGATCTCTACAAAAAGCAGACCTGAGGAGCTAATGTTCTTGTATTTAATCGTGAATCTTGCAAAATCGCCGGGATTTACTGTAGCTCCCGCTCCTGTTTCCTGATATAATTCGATACTTAGCTGAGCAGCGGCATTTCCCGACTCCCCATTCTCATTTACAGAAACAATCGGCCCGCCAATACCTGAAATTTGCTCTCCATCTGCATTTACGAAACAACAGAAAAAAATCAAAATCATCAGTAAATGCCTCAGGCAATGACCTGCAAAACTAAATCTACAGGCTGGTAAGAGTTGCTTACGGACAATATTTGATTCACTGCCAGTCAAAATCAAAATGTTTTTGATAAAAAGCTCAGCCGAATAATATTGATATTATCAGGTGCCCATTCCTGCTGTAAAAATACTTTATTTATTACATATCACGCTAAATATAAGTGTCAGTTTCTAAATAATTTAACTCCTGAAAATAAATATATCTGACTTATCTTTCTGATACTATATATATTAAGAACTAAACCTATTTTGACGGAATGACGAATCTTTTTGACAGTAAAGCATTATAATACGTTAGTTTTTAGGAACAGCCCGCCTGCTGCGCCCGGTCCAACCCATCACGGCATATTAATAAATGGTGATATGTAAATCAATGGCGTTTAGTTAAGGAATATTATTACCAAACATGGAAGGAGTATTTTAGCACCGAGACCACTCTACTTTCTTGTGTTTTTACCCGCACACCCCCCAGGGAGGGGTGTTCTTAAATCGCCCCTTGGGG